>NZ_JBFBAD010000018.1:0-108269 GCF_040682075.1 Actinoplanes sp. NPDC051411
GGTGACTACCACCTCACCGGCCGTCTCAGATCAGATAAACGGCTTGATGGCCGGCGTCAGATTCGCCGCCGCCGCGCGTCCGAGCAGGGCGTCGGCGGCGGCGAGTCCGTCTGGGCCCAGCTCCAGCGTGAACTCGTTGACATAGAGCTGGATGTGCTGGTCGACGACGTCGGGCTCCATCTCCTGCGCGTTGGCCAGGATGAAGTCGCGGCTCGCGGCCGGGTTGGCCCAGGCCATGCTCACCGAGGTGCGGATCCACTCGGTCGCGGCGGCCGGGTCGACGACGCCCTTCCGGGCCAGGATCGCGCCGAGCGGGATCGGCAGGCCGGTGTCGCCCTCCCACCACTCGCCGAGGTCGGCCAGCGAAACCAGGTTGTAGCGCTGGTAGGTGAAGCGGGCCTCGTGGATGACCAGGCCGGCGTCATAGGTCCCGTCGGCCACACCCGGCATGATCTGGTGGAACGGGACCACTTCGATCTTCTTCGGCTGCTGGTTGGCGGCCCAGAGGCGGAAGAGCAGATAAGCCGTGGTGCGGTCACCGGGGACGGCCACCGTCTTGCCGGTGAGGTCGAGCTTGCCGTCGCGGGCCAGCACGAGCGGGCCGCAGCCACGCCCGAGCGCACCGCCGGTGGGCAGCAGCTCATAGTCGTCCATCAACCAGGGGAGCGCCGCATAGCTCACCTTGACCAGGTCGAACTCGCCCCGCTCGGCCGCCGTGTTGGTCACGTCGACGTCGGCGAAGGTCAGATTGACCTCGGGGGCCGAAGGGATCAGCCCGTGCACAAGGGCGTGGAAGACGAAAGTGTCATTGGGGCACGGGGAGACCGCGAGTGAAAGCGCCACCCACCCACGCTAAACGCGTCGGTGCCCATTAGCGCGTAGCGGCGCCTGTCTGTAATCCCACATCACCCCGGTTATCCACAGGCTGTCCACAAAGCCCCGGAAGCTGTGGACAATGCCGCGAACGCCTCCTTCAGCCGCCACGCCGCACGATCGCGCGGACCGACCGGATTGGAGATCGCGCGCAACTCGGCGAACGGAAGGTCGCCGGCCGCAACGGCCACGCCGAACCCCTCCATCGCCTCGGCGACCGCGGCCGGGAAGCGCTCCCGGAGCCGTTCGGCGGTCGCGGCGGTGCCGGTCACCGTGGCCAGGGTCAGCACGTCGCCGACGACGGCGTCGGGCAGAGCGGCGGCCAGGGCTGCTCGTAATGCGGGGTCGGCCTCGACGCGGCTGCGGCCGAAGCCCAGCTCCTCGATCGGCAGGAAGCCGTCGGGGGACTCGGCGCCCAGGTCAGCGGCGATGCTGCGGGAGCCGATGACGGTCGCGCCGACCGGCGCCCGGCCGGGGAAGCCACCGGCGATGCCGGCGCTGATGACGGCGCGGTAGTGGCCGGTGGCGAGCAGGCGGGCGGTGCTGGCGGCGGCCGCGGCGGGGCCGACACCGACCGGCTCGACGATGACGTGGTCGGGGTCGGCGCCCGCGCGCACGGCTTCGGCCTCGGCGGCGACCGCGGTCACCACGAGCAGGGGATGAACCATCTGGATGCCGTCCTTGGTGCACTGGTCGCGGTTGTCACAGTCGTCGCATCAACCGCAAATGCCACCCGGGGGCCTCCCCCGTTTCGATTCTCGCGGAAAAACGAAGATCGTGGGGGACCCCTGTGGACGACGGAGGCGCCTGTGGATAACTGACCTCAGAAGTCCTCGTCATCGTCGGGCGGGGTGGGGGAGGAGCGTTCGGCCGCCGAGGAGGGGCGATAGACGTGGAAGCCGGGTGGGGCCAGGGCCGGATCGGGCTGGGCCGGCGCTGAATCGGGCTGGGCTGAATCGGGCTGGCCTGGCGTGGACTGGTTTCGTGAGGACCGGCCTGGCGCGGACCCGCCTGGTGCGGACCTGCCTGCCGCGGACCGGGTCGGCGCGGGCTGGGCCGGCGGATCGTCCGGGATCGGAGCGGCCGGGGACGGACCGGAGGTCGGCGGCTCCGGCGCCTTGGCTTTGTCCTTGCGGCGGCCGAACCAGCCCTTGCGGGCCGGCTTGGGGTCGATCAGCGTCGGGTCGAGCGGCCGGTCGGAGCCGCGGCCGGCCGGCGCTGGTGGTGCTGGCGGTCGGTCAGCCCCACGGGCAGGTGGTGGCGGCAGACGGTCGCCTGGTGGCGGAAGGCGGTCGGCTCCTCCGGCGGGCGACGTCGGCAGACGGTCGGCTCCTCCGGCGGGCGACGTCGGCACGCGGTCGGTTGCGCGCGAGGACGACCCCGGCCTGCGGTCGGCACGGTCGGCTCCTCGGCCGGGTGGGGGCGGTGGGAGGTCGGAGAGCGGCGCGGTGCGGGGGAGCGGCGTGTTGGGCCGGGAGCGTGCGGGCACGGTTGGTGCCTCGGGCCACGGGTCGGTCGGGGCGGCCCGGCGCCGCTCGGCGGTCGATGGCTCGGCCGACGAGCCGGTGGTGGTGCCGGCGGCTGATCCGGCCGCGGCCGGGACGGGTTCGCGGTCGGGGTCGGTGGGCTCGACGATTTCGTGGGAGCGGCCGCTCAGGCGTTCGTTGTGGAGGCGGGCGGCGACGATCCCCGCGCGTACGGTGGCGGCGACCGCGAGGAGCGCGCCCAGCGCGACCCCGACCCGGCCGGGCAGCGGGATGATGCCGATCGCGCCGCCGGCCACCCAGGCGATCATGAGGACCGTCTCGGAGTGGGCGAAGGCGCTCGCGCGCAGGCGTTCGGGGATGCGTTCCTGGATGCTCGCGTCGATGGCCAGCTTGGCGATGCCGCTGAAGATCGAGGCGATCAGGGCGAACAGCGCGACCATGAGCAGGCTGTAGAAGACGGCGGCCAGCACGGCCACGGCGGCGGTGACGGCCAGGCCGGCCGCCTGCAGGGCGAGCGGGCGGCGGATGCGCAGGCGGGTGCCGACCGCGGTGGACAGGAACGTGCCGATCGCGAGCGCGCCGCCGACCACGCCGACCGCCGCCTTGTGGCCGATGTCGGCGCCGAAGACGTGGGTGTCGATTTGGCCGCCGACCACGACGAAGGTGAGGAAGAGCAGGAGGAAGCCGTAGAGCAGGCGCAGGCTGGCGCTGCCGATCAGGCTGGCCACGATCAGCTTGCCGGAGAGCGGGCGGTCGGCGCCGCGGCCCAGGCGCAGCATCATGCGCCAGGGCTGGGGGACCGCCTCGGGCGGGTCGGAGTCGGCGCGCGGGGGCAGGCGCAGCGCGACGACCATGCCGACGATGAAGATGATCGAGGACACGCGCAGCGGCCACTGGGGACCGAACTTGAACGCGAGCAGGCCGATCGGGGCGACGACCGCGCCCGCGAAGGTGCCGTAGACGCTGGCCCGGGCGCCGACCTGGGACAGGCCGACCCCTTCCGGGAGGAGCCGGGGCACGGCGGCGGAGCGGGCCACGCCGTACGCCCGGGAAAGCGCGAGCACCCCGAAAGCCGCCGGATAGAGTCCCCAGCCGAACAGGTGATCGGAGATCACATAGGCCAGAAACGCCCGGCCGAGCATGGTGACCGCGAGCGCATAGCGCCGGCCGTGGCGGAAATGGTCGAGCAGCGGGCCGACCACCGGGGCCAGCAGCGCGAACGGCACCATGGTGATGAGCAGGTAGAGCGCGACCTTGCCGCGCGCCTCGCCGAGCGGCACGTTGAAGAAGATCGTGCCCGCGAGTCCGATCGCGATCAGCGCGTCGCCGGCACAGGAGACCGCGTGCAGGTCGAAGAGCCGGATCATGCCGATCTCGTTGGCGGCGCCCCGGGCGCGCGCCGAGCCGACCCGGCGGGTCGCCCACGCGCCGGAGCGCACCGAACCCCGCACCAGCATGCGCACGGCCTTGACCGCGGTGCCGACGGTGCGTCCGATCGAAGGAAGCAGCGGCATGGGAACCATCCTGACTGATCGAGGCGACCCGCGTCGCGTCCCGGGGGCCGTTATCTGGGGGAGTCGGTGCGGACAGGCCGTGCGAGTAGGGGACAATGGATACGTGACGACCAGGACCACCTCACGCGCCGCCCGTCTCGACCAGGTTTGTGCTGATGCGGTGGGGATCGCACGTGGTGCGATCACCGAAGTCGATCCGGCTGACATCGGCGAGCACCTCGAAGCGGTCGCCGAGGGCGACCGTGTCGTGACCCACTTCTTCGAGAGCCACCTGGCGGGTTACCGCGGCTGGCGCTGGGCGGTCACCGTGACCCGGGTGCCCCGCAGCCGCCACGTGACGATCTGCGAGACCGTGCTGCTGCCCGGCCCCGACGCGCTGCTCGCCCCCGGCTGGGTGCCGTGGAACGAGCGCTTGCAGCCCGGCGACCTGGGCGTCGGCGACCTCATGCCGACCGCGCCCGACGACGATCGGCTCGCCCAGGGCTATGTGCTCAGCGACGACCCGGCGGTCGAGGAGGTCAGCTGGGAGCTCGGCCTGGGCCGGTCACGGGTGATGTCGCGCGAGGGCCGCATCGAGACCGCCCAGAGGTGGTACGACGGCGATTCCGGCCCCGAGGCGCCGATCTCCACCGCCGCCCCGCGCAACGCCCGCTGCGGCACCTGCGGGTTCTATCTTCCGCTGGCCGGCTCGATGCGGTCGATGTTCGGCGTCTGTGGCAACCTCTACGCCCCGGACGACAGCCGGGCGGTCAGCGCCGACCACGGCTGCGGCGCGCACTCCGAGGCGATGCTGGGCAGCTCCGAGCAGCCGGTCGACGAGTTGCCGACGGTTTACGACGACAGCGAGGTCGAGTCGGTCGCGGTCAGCCGCGGCCACGGCTCGGTCGAGTCGGACGAGCCGGCCGAGGACTACGGCCACAGCTAAGAGGTGACGCGGAACTCCGGGTGGGTCAGCGCGCGGCGCTGGCGACGGTGACGGTCGTGCACGATCATCGTGATCAGGCCCGGGATGCCGAGGAAGAACCCGGCGATGCAGATGTCGAGCCATCGGTCGGGTCCGTGTGCGAGCCACACCACAAGCGTCGCCACCGCGAAGCCGGCCATGCCCCCGACGGCGAACGGGACCATCGGCGGGTCGAGCGGCTCCACGCGCGGCTTGCGCTGCTCAGTCACGCGGTCAGACTAAACGATCACCGCTCGCAGGCTCTAAAATGCCAGCCGGTGACTGCGGTCATACGCAAATTCAATGTCGTTAGCCTAGCTCATTAGCTAGGCTAAGTATCGTGATGGAGCGGCTGGTGTCGGAGCCCAGAACGGCAGACGATCTGGCCAAGACGCTGCGCGAGGCCATTCAGCGCCTCAACCGGCGGGTTCGGCAGGCGCGCCCGGTCGGTGATCTCACCTTCGGTCAACTCTCCGCCCTGACCAGCATCCTGCTGGCCGGTGCGCTGACCCCGCGGGAGCTCGCCGATCTCGAACGGGTCCAACCACCGACGATGACCAAGATCGTCGGAAAGCTGGAGGACCGCGGGCTGGTGATTCGCACTCCGCACCCGACCGATGGGCGGCAGGTCATCCTGGCGCCGACCGAAGAGGGGCGGGCGATCTACGCCCAGTTCGAGTTGGCGCGTAACGCCTGGCTGTCCGAGCATCTGGAACAGTTGGGACCCGAAGATCGGGACGTGCTGTTCCGGGCGGCCGAGATCATGCAGCAGGTCGCCCGGGCCTGACGGCTCACGGCCGGCGCGCTTCGTCACGCGACGATGACGCGTACGACCGAACGGAGGCCCGCGTGCGGGCAGTGCTGAACACCACATTCCGATCCCTGAGAGTCCGCAACTACCGGCTGTTCTCCCTCGGCCAGCTGGTGAAGCTGATCGGTGTGTGGATGATGTTCACCGCACAGGACTGGCTGGTGCTGGATCTCTCGCACAACTCGCCGGGCGCCCTGGGCGGCGTCTCCGCCCTCCAGTTCACTCCCGTGCTGCTGCTCACCCTGTGGGGCGGCAAGCTGGCCGACCGGTACGACAAGCGGTTCCTGCTGATCGCCGCCAACGCCGTCTTCGCCGTCACCGCGGTCGTCTTCGCGGTGCTGGTCGCCAGCGGCGTGGTCGAACTTTGGCACGTCTTCCTCTTCGCCGCCCTGCTCGGCGTGGCCAACGCGATCGAGACCCCGGTACGCCAGTCCTTCGTCTCCGAACTGGTCGAGTTGCCGCTGCTGCCGAACGCCCTGGCACTCTCCGCGGCGACCTTCAACACCGCCCGGATCGGCGGCCCGGCCCTGGCCGGCGTCGCGCTGGCGATCTTCCACACCGGCCCGGTCTTCCTGATCGCGACCGCGCTCGCGATCGCGCCGGTCTTCAGCTACATCGCGATGCGCCCGGCCGACCTCTACCGCGGCGACCGCCCGGCCAACAAGGACACCCGCATCCTGGACGGCCTCCAGTACGTCTGGAAGCGCCACGACCTGCTGCTGCCGATCGCGGTGATGGCGGTCATCGGCATGATCGGCTTCAACTTCCCGGTCACGCTGGCCTCGCTGGCGAAGATCAACTTCCACGCGGGCCCGTCGTCGTTCGGGCTCCTCACCACCTGCCTCGCCACCGGCTCGCTCGGCGGGGCGCTGGTCGGGAGCCTGCGGCGGGCGCGCCCGGGGGTGTACGTCGTCCTGCTCTCCGGCATCGCGTTCAGCATCCTCGAGTTCATCGTCGGATTCGCGCCGTCGTTCGTGGCCGCGGCCCTGCTGCTGGTGCCGACCGGGTTCTTCTCGATCTTCCTGGCCCAGGCCGCCAACCACCGGGTGCAGATGGGCGTCCGCCCCGAGTACCGGGGCCGGGTGATGTCCCTCTACGTGCTGGTCTTCCTCGGCACGACGCCGATCGGGGCGTCACTGGCCGGCTGGTGGGGAGAGCGGTTCGGTGTGCCGTCGAGCATCTGGGGAGCCGGACTGGTCTGTCTGGTCGCGGCGGTCGCGGCGCTGGTGTGGCAGTTGCGTACGAGTGGGGACCGGCTGCGGGTGCGGTTCTCTCCGCGGCCGCACCTCGAGGTGCGGCCGGTGGTATCCATCGACGCTCTTGACTCAACCCCGGCCGTGGCCGACCCGCTGGAAGACCTGACCCCGTCCAAAGTCTGAAGACTGACACCTAGCGGACTGCCGGGTCGCTGTCGATCACCCGGGAGAGGTATGCCGAGGTAGATTGGCAGATCGAGTCGGCCGAACGGGTATTCCGGTCACTTGAACCCGGGGCATAGCGTCGATTCCGTGGGTCTGACGCAAGCTGCGATGTGGGGGGCGGCGGCCGTGGCGCTGCTCGCTCTCCCGTGCGCTCTGATCGCTTTGCGCGGCGCCGACGAGGCCTTCCTGCGCCGCCGCGAGTGGGCCCGCCGGCCGCTGGAGGAGACGCAGGCCCTCCACGAACTCGACCGGGCCATGCAGCAGTGCGGCGACCGGCTCGACGACGCTCCCGCCCAGACGATCGACGACATCGCCCGCGAGCTGCGCCGCCTCGACCGGCAGCGCCGCGGCGGCCCGACCCTCGAGTCGGAGCGGTGGCTGGAGGCCGTGCTGCGGGCCTACGACGACGGGCTCTGCCGGGCCTGCCGATGTGTCGGCGTGCCTGAGCATCTGAAGCCGCTCAAGGGCATGGACCGCGACATCGAGCGGGTGCGGGTCGAGGGCGCTTTGCAGCGCGCAGGCGTGCCGCTCCGATAAAAGTCAGGCCGCCTCGATAGAAGTCAGGAAGACTCGCGAGCCGCCGGGCCGCCGCCGAACAACACATCGTCCCAGCTCGGCAGCCGCTTGCGCGGCTTGGTCTCGTCGGCCTCGCCCGGCTGATTTTGCCCGACGGTGCGCCGCGGCCGCAGGACCGCCAGCGACGGCACGGCCGGCACCTCCTTGGGCAGGTCGGCGTCGTCGTCGAAGGCCGAACCGGAACCCCCGCCGAGCAGCGCCGCGGCGCCACCGGCGACCGGGCGCCGGTTTTCGGACGGGCCGGAGTCAAGGCCGCGGCCGGCGGTCTGGCCCAGCCCGGGACTGCTCAGCGGGCGGTCGAGTGAGGCGAGCAGGGCGTCACGGCCGGACCGGATCGGATCACGGACCGAGCGCGGCGCCGACGTCGTCTCGGCCGCCGGCAGCCCGTGGCCACCACGAGCGGACTCGTTGCCGCGGGCCGGGCCGGGCAGGCCGTGGCCGCGGTCGGCGCCGAAGCCCCGGTCGCCACCGAAGCCACGCTCGGGCACCGGGTCCTGGCCAAGAATCTGGGTCGGACGCTCGGCGCAGAGATATTGCGCCATGTCGTCGTGCGGCGAGACGACCTGGCGGCCCTTGTCGAGATCCCAGATCGCCTGGGCGGTCGCCTTGCCGGACGGCCAGGTGGCGACGATGCGCCACGTGCCGTCCTCGCGGCGGAACGCGTCCCACGAGATCTTCTCGGCGTCGATGCCGTGCTGGGCCAGGCGGCCGTCGACCACCTCGGCCAGCGGCGCGCCGGAGTCCGACGTCTTGAGGCGGGTGCGGCGGGCGTGCTGGGCGAGCATGGCCCGCTCCTGCAGCACCGGGCCGGCATAGCGCAGCACGCGGTCGACCGGGACACCGGCGACGCGGGCGACGTCTTCGGCCGACTCGCCGGAGCGGATGCGGGCCTGGATGTCACGCGGCGACAGCGACGGGATCACGTCGGGCGCCATCGTGGCCAGCGAACCACCGGAGTGCGGGGGATGCGTCTCCTGAGTGAGCGCGCCGTTGATCCGGTCGTCGAGAGGAAGTGCCAGAAGGCGACCCACCTCGTCGGCGAGCACCAGAGCCTGACCGTCCTCGGAGAGGGCGACGAAGCGTACCGGCCGCATGCGTTGCCTCCGTCCCGTCGCGTTGGCCTGTGCTCCCGAGAGTCAGCCACCCGGGCGCGTTTCGGAACACGCTACGCGTCCCGATCACCCAATGGAGGTAGGCGCGCCGTCTATTAATTCACTGAGCAGCCAAGATGATCTTAAAACCTCAGAACCCCAAGACGTACGCCGCGTGAAGCGCCCCAACCGCAAGCGGCGCGCGCCCGGCGTCGTCGACGCGACGAACTGCCGGGCCCGGGCCGTAGCGCGCCTCTCGCGGTGGTGGTCGGCGACTCAGAGCCGCTCGGCGACGTAGTCGACGCACTCGGTCAGGGCCGTCACGTCGGCCGGGTCGACGGTCGGGTAGAGCGCCACCCGCAGCTGATTACGCCCCAGCTTGCGGTAGGGCTCGGTGTCCACGACGCCGTTGGCCCGCAGCACCTTGGCCACCGCGGCCGCGTCGACGCTCTCGGCGAAGTCGATCGTCGCGACCGCGTTGGACCGCAGTGCCGGATCGGTCACGAACGGGGTGGCATAGGAGCTGCGGTCGGCCCAGCCGTAGATCGCGGCCGCGCTCTCCGCCGACCGCTTGGCCGCCCAGGCCAGGCCGCCCTGCGCGTTCATCCAGTCGACCTGCTCGGCGGCGAGGAAGACGGTGGCCAGCGCCGGCGTGTTGTATGTCTGCTCGAGCCGGGACTGCTCGATGGCCGTGACCAGGTCGAGGAACTGCGGGATGTAGCGCCCGGTCGCCTTGATCTCGAACGCCCGCTCGATCGCGGCCGGCGACATGAGCGCCAGCCAGATGCCGCCGTCCGAGCCCAGCGCCTTCTGCGGGGCCAGGTAATAGACGTCGGTCTCGCGCAGGTCGACCTCGAGGCTGCCACCGCCCGAGGTCGCGTCGGTCAGCAGCAGCGAGCCCTCGTCGGCCCCGGCCACCCGGCGCACCGGGACGGCCACGCCGGTCGAGGTCTCGTTGTGGACCGACGCGTACGTGTCGACGCCGGCCTCGGCGGTCAGGAACGCCGCCTGGCCGCCCGGTGCCTTGTGCACGGTCGGGTCGCTGAGGAACGGCGCGTCCTTGGCGGCCTTGGCGAACTTCGCCCCGAACTCGCCGAACTCGGCGAACTGGGCCCGGTCGCGGATCAGCCCGAACGTGGCGACCTCCCAGAACGCGCTGGTGCCGCCGTTGGCCAGGATCACCTCATAGCCGTCCGGGAGGGTGAAGAACGTGGCCAGGCCGCGGCGCAGGCGGGCGACCTGATCCTTGACCGTGCGCTGTCGGTGCGAGGTGCCCATGAACGTCCGTGACACCGCGGACAGCGCCTCGACGCCCTCGGGGCGGACCTTGCTCGGCCCGGAGCCGAACCGTCCATCGACCGGTTTGATTTCGTCGGGAATCCGGATGTCAGTCACAGCGACCCATTATGGGCGAGACCGTTCCAGCCATCCACGTCCTGCGGCTTGCGGGAGTTGGGTCCCACATAGCGGGCGCTCGGGCGCACGATGCGGCCCAGACGCTTCTGCTCGAGGATGTGCGCGCTCCAGCCGGCGACCCGGGCGCAGGTGAACATCGAGGTGAACATGTGGGCCGGCACCTCGGCGAAGTCGAGCACGACCGCCGACCAGAACTCCACGTTGGTGGCGAGCACGCGGTCGGGCTTGCGGGCCTGCAGCTCGGCCAGCGCGGCCCGCTCCAGCGCCTCGGCGACCTCGAACCGGGGCGCGCCCAGATCGCGGGCGGTGCGCCGGAGCACACGGGCCCGCGGGTCCTCGGCGCGGTAGACCCGGTGGCCGAAGCCCATCAGCCGCTCGCCGCGGTCGAGGACACCCCGGACGTAGCCCTCCGCGTCGCCGCTGCGCTCGACCGCCTCGATCATGTGCAGCACCCGCGACGGCGCCCCGCCGTGCAGCGGGCCGGAGAGCGCGCCGATGCCGGACGAGATGCAGGCCGCCACGTCGGCGCCGGTCGAGGCGACGACCCGGGCGGTGAAGGTGGACGCGTTCATGCCGTGCTCGGCGGCCGAGATGAAGTAGGCGTCGACGGCCTTGACGTGCCGCGGGTCGGGATCGCCCCGCCACCGCCGCATGAACCGCTCGACGATCGTCCCGGCCTTGTCGATGTCCTTCTGGGGCACCGCCGGCAGCCCGAGCCCGCGGGCCGCCTGGGCGATGAACGACAGCGCGGTCACCGAGACCCGGGCCAGGTCGCGGCGCGTCTGCGCGTCGTCGATGTCGAGAAGCTGGGACAGGCCCCAGTAGGGCGCCAGCATGGCGACCGCCGACTGCACGTCGACCCGGATGTCGCCCGAGTGCACCGGCACCGGGAACGGCTCGGCGGGCGGCAGCCCGGTGCCGAACCGGCCGTCGACCAGCAGGCCCCAGACGTCGCCGAAGGAGACCTGGCCGATCAGGTCCTCGATGTCGACGCCCCGGTAGCGCAGCGAGCCACCGGCCTTGTCGGGTTCCGCGATCTCGGTCTCGAACGCGATCACGCCCTCGAGGCCCGGCTTGAAATCGGTCACGACGCTCCCTGCTGCGGCTAAATCCGATAAGTGTTTCATCTTCCCCGTCGGGTACCGGGTGGTCGAGGTCGCACGGTGTGCTCTCCGCGACACCCATCCTGACCGACCTGACGGACGGACCGGGGCGACTTACGGTGATGTCGAGAGTCAGCTAGGAGCGTGGTGAGTCTGCAACCCCCCTCACCCGCAGGGATGCGCCGCGATTATGCGCGGCAGGAGGCCCTGCTCGAGACCGATCTGGCCGCCGACTGGACAGCCCAGTTCGCGGTCTGGTTCGCCGACGCGGCGGCCTTCGGCCTGCCGGAACCCAATGCCATGGTGGTGGCGACGGCCGACCCTTCCGGTCGCCCTTCCGCGCGTACGGTCCTGCTCAAGGAGTACGACGCGCGCGGATTCGCCTTCTACACCAACTACGAGTCGCGCAAGGGCGGCGAGCTTGCCGCCAACGCGTACGCGAGCCTGGTTTTTCCCTGGTTTCCCATGCAGCGTCAGGTGCTGGTGGGCGGGCCGGTCGAGCGGGTGACCCGGGCCGAGACCGAGGCTTATTTCGCTTCCCGGCCGCGCGGCTCCCAGCTCGGCGCCTGGGCCAGCCCGCAGTCGCGGGTGCTGCCCGACCGGGCGGCGGTCGAGGCCGGCCTGGCCGCGGCGGTCGAGCGGTTCGGCGACGGGCCGGTTCCGGCGCCGCCGCACTGGGGTGGTTTCCGGGTGCTCCCGGAGACCGTGGAGTTCTGGCAGGGCCGCGGCAACCGGCTGCACGACCGGCTGCGCTACCGGCGCACCGAGGAACGGGGCTGGATCGTGGAGAGGCTGGCCCCTTGAGCCAGGAGTCCGTCGAATCGACCGAGAAGGTCGTCGAGGAACACGCGCAGCACAAATCCGCTCTGATGGACATCCGGCCGTTGAAGGTCACGGCGTACCGCCGGCTGTGGCTCGGCAACGGCGTCTCGTACTTCGGCTTCCAGTTCACCTCGGTCGCCGTGCCGGTGCAGATGTTCGCCATCACGCGCTCGTCGGCCTGGGTCGGCCTGATCGGCATCGCCGGCCTGGTCCCGCTGCTGATCTTCGGGCTGTGGGGCGGCGCCGCGGCCGACGTGGTCGACCGGCGCAAGCTGCTGCTCGCCAGCTCGACCCTGGCCTGGCTGTCGACCGTCGGCCTGCTGATCCAGGCGCTGGTCGGCGCACACAGCGGCTATCTCCTGCTCGGCCTCACCGCGGTGCAGTCGGCCGGCTTCGCGGTCAGCTCGCCGGCCCGCCAGGCGATCATCCCGCGCATCGTGCCCGCGTCCCTGGTGCCGTCGGCCAACACGCTCAGCTATACGACCACGACCGCGGGCGGGGTGCTCGGACCCCTGGCCGCCGGGCTGATCTTCGGCGTCTGGTCGACCAACTCCGGCGTCACCACGGCCTACCTGGTCGACGCCGCGCTGTTCACGGTCTCGTTCTGGGCGACCTGGAAGCTGCCGCCGATCCCGCCGGTCGAGCACGTGGCGGGCATGAAACGGCCGACGGCCGGTCTGAGCGGCGTCATCGGGGGCCTGAAGTTCCTGGTCACCCAGCCGGTGCTGCTGCTCTCCTTCGGGGTCGACATCATCGCCATGGTCTTCGCGATGCCCCGGGCGCTCTTCCCCGAGGTGGCGGCCGACCGGTTCCACAGCAGCTCGGCGGTCGGCCTGCTGTTCAGCGCGATCGCGATCGGCTCGGTGATCGGCGGCATCTTCTCGGGCTGGATCGGCCGGGTGAAGCGGCAGGGCGTCGCCCTGGTCGGCGCGGTGGTCGGCTGGGGCATCGCGATCGCGTTCAGCGGTTTCGCCCACCAGCTGTGGCTGGCGATGCTGCTGCTCGCGGTCGGTGGCGCGGCCGACCTGGTCAGCGCCGTCTACCGGCAGTCGATCCTGCAGGTCTTCGCGCCCGACCAGCTCCGCGGCCGCCTCCAGGGCGTGTTCACGGTCGTGGTCGCCGGCGGTCCCCGGCTCGGCGATCTGCGGGCCGGCGCCACGGCGTCCTTCACCGGCCCGACCGCGTCCTGGGCCGGGGGCGGCTTCGTCGCCGCCGGCCTGGCCGTCGTGCTGGCCGCGGTGTTCCCGGCCCTGATCCGCTACCGGCCCCCGGCGGCCGACAGGTGAGACCTTCCCTACGCCCGGCTCGCGGCCCCGGTCGAACCGATAATGTCCACCTCATGACGAGCGTGGTAGCCGCGAAATCCGGAACGCAGTGGTCGATCGAGGCGGACGGCCATCGCGCCGTCGTCGTGGAGGTCGGTGGCGCGCTGCGCCACTACTCGGTCGGCGACACCGAGGTCCTCGACGGGTTCTCGGCCGAGGAGCTGTCGCCGGCGTCGGCCGGGCAGATCCTGGCGCCCTGGCCCAACCGGATCCGCGACGGGCACTACGTGTTCGACGGCCAGACCTATCAGCTGCCGCTGACCGAGCCGGCCCGGCACAACGCGATCCACGGCCTGGTCAACTGGGCCCGGTGGAGCGCGGTCGAGCAGTCGGCCGACGCGGTGACCCTCGAGGTCGAGGTGCCGGCCCAGGTCGGTTACCCGTGGTGGCTGCGGCTGCGCACCCGCTGGTCGGTCTCGGCCGACGGTCTGCGCTGCGACCAGGAGGTCGTCAACAACAGCGGCACCACCGCCCCCTGGGGTTACTCGGTCCACCCCTACCTGCAGCTTCCCGGCGTCTCGGTCGACGACACGTTGCTGCACGTGCCCGGCCAGACCCGCATCGTGGCCGACGCCCGGCTGCTGCCGATCGGCGCGGTCAAGGTCGCCGGCACCGACTACGACTACACCGAGCCCCGGCGCATCGGCATCCAGATCCTCGACACCACCTTCGGCGAGATCGAGCACGGCGCCGACGGCATCACCGAGGTGAGCATCGCCGACCCCGGTTCGGCCGCCAAGGTCACGGTCTGGGCCGACGACAAGTTCAAGTACTGGCAGGTCTTCTCCGGCGACACCCTGCACGGCGAGCGGTTCCGCCGGTCGGTCGCGATCGAGCCGATGACCTGCCCGCCCGACGCGTTCCGCACCGGCCGCGACCTGATCACCCTCCAGCCGGGCGAGACCTGGACCGCCTCCTGGGGAATCCGGCCCTGATGGAGTTCGACGAGGTAGTACGGCGCCGCCGGATGATCCGGCGCTACGACCCGGACCGCCCGGTCGCCCCCGAGCTGGTCGACAAGATCGTCAACCACGGACTCCGGGCGCCGTCGGCCGGTTTCGCCCAGGGCTGGAGCTTCCTGGTCCTCACCGAGCAGGCCGACCGCGACCTCTACTGGGCCGTCACCACCGGGGGCAAGGCCGAGGAGGACTGGCGCGGGGAGTGGCTGGAGCGCATCCGCACCGCGCCGCTGGTCGTGGTCTGTCTCTCCAACAAGTCGGTCTACCTGGATCGATACGCCCAGCCCGACAAGGGCTGGACCGATCGGGACGAAGCCCGCTGGCCCGTGCCTTACTGGGACATCGACACCGGCTTCGCCGCGCTGTTGATGCACCTGACCGCGGTCAACGAGGGGCTCGGGTCGTGCTTCATCGGGCTGCCGCCGGTGACGATCCCCGATTTCAAGGAGGCGTTCGGCGTACCGGAGGAATTTTCGCCGATTGGCGTTCTGACCGTGGGGTATCGAGCGGACGACAAGAGGTCACCGTCACTGAAGCGCGGGCATCGCCCGGTGGACGATGTGGTGCATCATGGCCGATGGGTCGCATCGGGATCACCGTCGCCGACCGATGAGGGGTGACCGGAGCAAGACTAGGCTGGCACCCGCAGGCAGCGGGACCGATCTGGGAGGGGGCAGCCGCCGTGATCTTCAAAGCGGTCCGAGACGGAGCCCCATATCCTGATCACAACACCACGCTGAAGGCGTGGGCCGAGATCCCGCCCCGGCCGATCCGCCTGGCCGACCTGATCACCACGAAGCGTGAGCTCGCCCTCGACAAGCTGCTGGCCGAGGATTCGACCTTCTACGGCGACCTCTTCCCGCACGTCGTGGAATATCAGGGCGCGCTCTATCTCGAAGACGGCCTGCACCGCGCGCTGCGGGCCGCGCTTCAGCAGCGCAATCAGATCCACGCCCGGGTTCTGCTCGTGGAGGGCTAGACATGGTGACCTCCCCGCTTGACGTGATCGACTTCGACACGCTGCTCTCCGACGAGGAGCGCGACATCCGCGCGCTCACCCGCCGGGTCGCCGACGACCGGGTCCGCCCGTTCGTCGCTACGTGGTACGAGGAGGGTCAGGTCCCGGTCCGCGATCTGGCGTTGGAATTCGGCAAGCTCGGCCTGCTCGGCATGCACCTGGAGGGTTACGGCTGCGCCGGGGCGTCCGCGGTCGCCTATGGCCTGGCCTGTCACGAGCTCGAGGCGGCCGACTCCGGCGTCCGCTCGCTGGTCAGCGTCCAGGGCTCACTCGCGATGTACGCGATCTGGAAGTACGGCTCCGAGGAGCAGAAACAGCGCTGGCTGCCCGGCATGGCGGCCGGCGAGCTGATCGGCTGTTTCGGCCTGACCGAGCCCGACCACGGCTCCGACCCGGCCAACATGTCGACCCGGGCCCGTCGCGACGGCGGCGACTGGGTGCTCAACGGCGGCAAGATGTGGATCACCAACGCGCCGGTCGCCGACGTCGCGGTGATCTGGGCTCTCAGTGAGGACGGCGTGGTCGGCTTCGCCGTGCCGACCGACACCCCGGGCTTCCAGGCCCGCGAGATCAAGCACAAGATGTCGCTCCGCGCGTCGAGCACCGGCGAGATCAGCCTCGACGACGTGCGCCTGCCCGCTTCGGCGCGGCTTCCGGGCGCGGCCGGGCTCAAGGCGCCGCTCTCGTGCCTCACCGAGGCCCGGTTCGGCATCATCTGGGGCGCGATGGGCGCGGCGCGCGACTGCCTCGACACGGCCATTGCGTACGCGACCACGCGTGAGCAGTTCGACCGCCCGATCGCCGGCTTCCAGCTCACCCAGGCCAAGCTCGCCGACATGGCCCTCGAACTGCAGAAGGGCATGCTGCTGGCGCTCCACCTGGGCCGGTTGCGCGACACCGCGGGCGCGCTGCGGCCCGAGCAGGTCAGCGTGGGCAAGCTCAACAACGTGCGCGAGGCCATCGCGATCGCCCGCACCTGCCGCACGATCCTCGGCGGCAACGGCATCAGCGGCGAATACCCGGTCATGCGGCATGCGAACAACCTCGAGAGCGTCCTCACGTACGAGGGAACATCCGAGATCCATCAGCTGGTGATCGGCCAGAAATTGACAGGTTTGAACGCTTTCGCCGGCTGACAAGTCGAAATTGTCGTACCCGTCTTCTACCTTTGAGTCATGGCTAACTCACCGGATGTCGAGGAACCGACCAGGGAGTACCCGGTCCCCGACGAGGCCGCCGGTCCCGCCGTTCCTCCCCCCGCCACCCCGCCCTCGTCCACCTCGGACGACACGACCGCCGACTCGCCGAGCCGCCCCAGCGGTTTCGCCCGTCTGCTGATCTTCACGGCGTTCGTCTTCGCGCTGATCGTGGCCGCCTGCCTGGGGCTGCGCGCGGTGCACGTGTTGCCGAGCTTCAGCAACCCGTTCGCCGCCAAGACGACCGACCGCAGCCAGCCGGTGCTGCTGCAGTCGATGCGCGACCTGAGCCGCTACGTGGCCGCCGACGGCACGTTCCAGGTCATCGTCGATCTGCAGTCGGACAAGAACAACATCCCCGACTTCCTGATCAATGACCGCACCCTGTTCGTCGGGTCCGGCACGGTCGAGGAGTACGTCGACTTCGGCTCCCTGAGCACCAACGCGCTGAAGATCGACGACACCAGGAAGTCGGTGACGATCACGCTGCCCCCGCCGCAGCAGTCCACGGCCGCCCTCGACATGGACAAGAGCTACGTCGTGGCCGAACAGAGGGGCCTGCTCAACCGGATCGGCGACGCCTTCAAAAACGATCCCAACAAGCAGCAGAAGGTCTACCAGCTGGCCCAGCAGCGCATCACCGACGCCGCCAAGGGCAGTGGTCTCGACCAGCGGGCCCAGGCCAACACCCAGAAGATGCTGGAGAGTCTCTTCGCCCGCCTGGGCTTCACCTCGGTCTCGGTGACCTTCACCAACCCATAGCCCCATGTCTGCCCACCGGAGCCCGACGACGTCGGGCTCCGGCCCAATTCGGTCGCGCCGCGAGCCGCCGGGTCGTAGCTTGCGGGGCATGGACGCCTTCGAATCGCTCATGGCCGAAGTGATGGCCTCCGCCGACCGCTTCGGACACCGAGAACACCTGCACCTGGCCTGGCTGGCCGTCCGCCGCCACGGCCCGTCCGCCGCCACCGACCTGATCGGCGACGGCATTCGCCGCACGGCCCGCTACGCCGGCGCCCCGCAGAAATACCACGCCACCATGACCGGCGCCTGGACCCGGCTGGTCGCCCACCACGTCCCCGGCGGCCCGGACGACTTCGCCGCCTTCCTCGGCCGCTTCCCCCGGCTCCTGGACAAACGTCTGCTCACCGGTCACTACTCCAGCGCTCGCCTCGCCTCCGCCGAGGCCCGTCAAACATGGCTCGACCCGGACGTGGCCCCGCTGCCGGCCGCGTAAGGCCGGACCGCGTAGGGCCCGACCCCGTGATCGGCCCGACCGCGCGCGTCTGGGCCGATCACGGATGTGTCGCAGCTCGGTGTTCCGGCGTTCCGTCCGGCCGGTCGGTGCGATCGACGGCGACGCCGCGAGCCTGCGCAGGCGCCCGGCGGGCGTCCTCGCGCGGAAAACGTTCCGGCGCGGTGTCCGATCGGTCTTCCACTGCTCGTAGGAAGGATGGAAGCGACCGCAAGTGATCAAACGGCGCGAGGAGCAGACATGACCGAGTACCTCATCGCCTTCAACCACGAGTGGGTGCCTGAGCTCACGGACGATGATCTCCGGACGGCGTCCGAGGCTGTCGGCGCGCTCAGGACCGAGATGAAGGAGGCCGGCGTCTTCGTCTTCCTCGGTGGCCTGCGGGAGGAAGCCCCGGTATTCAGCGTCGATGCGTCGAGCGGCACGCCCTTGTTCACCGACGGCCCTTACATCGAGTCCAAGGAGCACCTCGGCGGTTTCACCGTGGTCGATGTGGCCGACGAGGAGGCAGCCCGGCAGTGGGCGGGAAAGATCGCGATGGCCTGCGGCTGGCCTCAGGAGGTGCGGCCGTTTCAGTAGGCCTCATCCAACCGGGTCAATGCCGGAAGAGGCGACGCCCGGTCTGGATCAGCTCGACGCCCCGGCGGCGGCACTCGGCGGCGATCTCGGCCGAGCGGGTCGATCCGCCCGGCTCGGCGATCGAGGAGACGCCGTGCCGCCGGGCCTCGGCCACGTTGTCGGCGAACGGCAGCGCGCCGTCCGACACGAACGCGACCCCGTCGAGGCGGGCCAGCCAGGAGGCCGGGTCGGGGACCGCGGCGGCCGCTGCCAGCTGCGCGTTCACCCGGTCGTGGAGGCGGTCCGGCGAAGGCGTCGGCACTGACGGGTGCCGCCGCAGCCACCAGGTGTCGACCTTCGCACCGGCCAGCGCCGTGCAGTCGATCCGGGACTGCTGGCCGGCCCCTACGCCGAGGGCCATCCCGTCCCTTACGTAGACCACCGAGTTCGACTGGGTGTAGCGGGTGATCACCGCCCCGAGGAGCAGGTCGCCCGAGAGCGCCGGAAGGCCGGCGTCGACGGGCTGCGTGAGGCGCAGGCCGTAGACCTCGCGTACCTCGACCGGCGGCGGGGTGAAGGACGGGTTGGCTTCGAGGATCAGGAAGCGGCCGCTCTTCTTGGCGGCCAGGGCGGCCACGACGCCGGGTTCGAAGCCCGGCGCGATGATGCCGTCCGAGACGACGCCGCGGAGGAAGTCGGCCAGTTCGAGGTCGACCGGGTGGGAGACGGCGACGAAATCGCCGTAGGAGCTTTTCGGGTCGGCGTCTCGGGCGCGCGCGTAGGCGCCGGTCAGGGCGCCGACGCCGGAGGGGCTGAGGCGGTAGGCGGCGGCCATTGCCGGGTCGATCGGCCCGGCCACGGCCGCGCCGGCCGGGGAGACGTGCTTGAACGATGCCGCCGCGGGACGATCAAAGGCCAGGGCGGCCTCGTGGACCAGCTGCCAGCCGCCGATGGCGTCCAGCAGATTGACGTACGAGGGAAGCCCGCTGATCACCCGCAAGGGTGCCGTCCCGGCCTCGACCGGTTCCCAGGTCGCGGGGGTTTGATGAGGGTTCATGCCGTAGCGAAGTCGCATAGTGCCTCCTGGTGAGGAGGCGCCCAGGCGGTCGGCACCCGAAAATCCGGTTCGGGCCGTTCCCCGGTGGTGCTCCACCCTCGCCAGTCGCGACCCGATTCGACCCTACTCGCTGGGCATCAGCGCCCAGAGGATCAGGTAGATGATGAACTGGGGGCCGGGGAGCAGGCACGACACCACGAAGATCAGGCGCATCACGCCGGAGGAGACGCCGAAGCGGCGGGCCAGGCCGGAGCAGACGCCGCCGATCCAGCGGTCGTTGCGGGGTCGGTAGAGGCGGGTCACGGTCACCACTCCTTCGGGCTGGGCCGTGGCGGGCGCCGCGACCTGATTCGACGGTATGGGCGCCCGGCCGGTCTTCCCTCGATCTGGAGGTGGAGATCGGCGGCCGGATCCCCGTACGGGTGACCCGTACCCGCTGAACACCCGCTGTTAAGCTCTCCTTCAGCTCCCAACCCTTAGATTTCCCGGGCCGATTTTCACTAGACACATCGGGCGGGCCAAGGAGGCAAGCGGTGATGCTGGGGTGACGCTGGCCGTCCTTTACGCCGGTCCAGGCAACTCCCTCGATCCCGCCGACGCCGCTCGGCTCGTCGACGATCTGACCGCCGCTCTGCGGGCGGCCGGGGCGTCCGAGGTCTACCGGGTGAGCGTGGGGAGCGAGATGGCGACGCTGGCAAGAGATCAACCGGTGCTGTTGTGCGCCGACAACCTGGTGGCCCATCCGAGTCTGTTGTGGACGCTCGCGACCGAGCCGGCCGGGCGCACCACCGCGCTGGTCGTCGCCGATCCGTCGGGCGACCTGCGCGACGACCGTGGCCGAGTGGGGCCGG
This sequence comes from Actinoplanes sp. NPDC051411, assembly GCF_040682075.1. Lineage (NCBI taxonomy): Bacteria > Bacillati > Actinomycetota > Actinomycetes > Micromonosporales > Micromonosporaceae > Actinoplanes > Actinoplanes sp. NPDC051411. The sequence continues at coordinate 20,277 of NZ_JBFBAD010000018.1, forward strand.
CGGCCGACGGCCCGGGCACGGCCCGCTTCGCCGGGGCCATCATGATCGCCCCGGCTGATCTGCCGGTGCTGGCCGAGGCGGCCGGGCAGATGAGGTCGGCCGACGATCTGCTGCCGGCTCTGCTGGCCAACGGCCTGGTGCCGATCGCCACTCCGGTGCGGCTGCTGCACGCCGAGCAGGTGCGCACGCCCGAGTCCTTGAAGCGGGCCGAGGCCGCGGTGGCCGCGGTCGACGAGGACAAGGCGCGCCTGCGGCTCGCGGTGAAGGAGAAGGACGACTTCTTCACGACGTACGCGGTGAGCTCGTGGTCGCCTCTGGTGACCAAGGCCGCGGCCCGGTTGCGTCTGAGCCCGACCGCGGTGACCGGTTTGTCGGTGCTGTTCGCCGTCGCCGCCGCGCTCGGCTTCTGGGAGGCGTCGCGGCCGGCGATGGTCCTCGGCGGGCTCCTCCTCTATCTGGGCTTCGTGCTGGACTGTGTGGACGGTCAGCTGGCCCGCTACACCCGCACGTTCAGCACGTTCGGCGGCTGGCTCGACACGATGGCCGACCGGGCCAAGGAGTACGCGGTCTATGCCGGTCTCGCGGCCGGCGCCGACCGCATCGGTCTGCCCGACGCGTGGCCGCTCGCGATCACCGCGATCCTTCTGCAGACCGTGCGGCACATGACCGACACGTGGTACGGCGCATTGCACGACGAGGCCGCCGCCCGTCCTCGCCCGCAGGCTACGGCCGGGGTGGGGGCCAAGCTGAGCGCGGCTTCCAACCGGGTGCAGGGCGACACCGGCTCGGCGGCGTACTGGCTGAAACGGATCGTGGTCTTCCCGATCGGCGAGCGATGGGCCCTGATCTCGCTGCTGGCGATCTTCACGAATGGGCGGGTCGCGCTGATCGCGATCGTGGCGTGGGGGGCGCTGGCTTTCGCGTACACCCTGGGGCTGCGTTCGCTGCGTTCGCTTTCGATGCGGGTGGGGGTTCTCGACACCGTCGACACGATGCGGCACCGTGACGACGGTCTGCTGACCCGGCGGTTGCTGTCGCGGGCCGGCTGGCCGGCGCCGCTCGCGCTGGCCGGGCTCGGGGCCGTTGCCGCCCTGGCCCTGGTTGTGGCGCTGCTCGCCGGCTGGGTCGGCAGATCGGACAAGCTGGTTCTGGCGCTGGCGGCGATTGTCGTCCTGTGCGCCGGCCGGGCGGCCCGGGCGCGGCACGGTGGGCCGCTCGACTGGCTGGTTCCCGCGGCGCTGCGGGCGGCCGAATATCTCCTGGTCGTCGCCGTCGGCCTGATCGGCCGGACTCCACCGCCGGTGATCTTTCTCCTGCTCTTCCTGCTGGCGCTGCGGCACTACGACCTGACCGCGCGGATGGAGAAGGGTGCTCCGGCGGGGACCGGCACCGGGGCCCGGCTCGGGTGGGACGGCCGGGTGCTGGTGCTCGCGGTGGCCGGCCTGGCCGGATGGGCGACGCTCGGCGAGGCGCTGCTGTGCGCGGCGGTGGCCGGCTCGTTCGTCGACACGATGATCCGCGACCGCCGGGGCGCGGCCGGCCGGGACCGCCGGAGCGCGGCGCTGGAAGACCACCGGAGCCCGGCGTGAAGCTGCTCAGCATCGTGCTGCCGGTCTACAAGGTCGAGGCCTACCTGCGGCAGTGTCTCGACTCGGTGCTCGAACAGTCCTATGCCGACTTCGAGATCGTCGCGGTCGACGACTGCTCGCCCGACCGCAGCGGCGAGATCCTGGCCGAATACGCGGCCCGCGACCCCCGCGTACGCGTGATCACCGCCCCGGAGAACCTCGGTCTCGGCCGGGCCCGCAACCTGGGTCTCGAGCACGCCAAGGGGGAGTACGTCTGGTTTCTGGACAGCGACGACTGGCTCGCCATGGGCGCGCTCGCCGCGGTGGTCCGGCGGCTGCGGGAGACCGGCGCCGACGTGCTGATCGCCGGCTGGGACCGGGTGCACTGGAACGGCCGGGTCGACGTCGGGACGGCCAAGAAGCTGATGGCCCGGGCGCCGGAGACGTTCACTGCCGAGCAGTGGCCGGCCGTGCTCGACGTATTGCACGTGGCCTGGAACAAGGTGGTGCGCCGCGATCTGCTGATCCGGCTCGGGCTGGAGTTCGAGACCGGCTGGTACGAGGACGTCTCGTTCACCTATCCGCTGCTGGTCGGGGCCGAGCGGATGACGGTCCTGCCGCGGACCTGTGTGCACTATCGGCAGCGGCGGACCGGGGCGATCACCCGTACGGTCGGCGACCGGCACTTCGAGGTGTTCGACCACTGGGAGCGGGCGCTGGAGCTCGCCGGCGAGGTCGGGGACGATCTTCGCGGGCGGCTGTTCCGCCGGATGATCTGGCATTACCTGCAGGTGCTGCGCCACGAGACCCGGGTGCCGGCCGCCTCGCGTCGCCGCTTCTTCCAGCGGATGACCGAAAATTATCGGCGCTTCCGGCCGGCGTCGGGCTTTCCCGAGCCGTCCTCTCGGCTCGAGCGGCTGCGTTTCGACCTGGTCGGCCGGGGCTCCTATCCGGCGTTCCGGGTGACCGACGGGGCGCTGCGCCGGGCCCGGCACATCCGGCGTGACCTGCGCCGGTGGAAGCGGCGGGTCAAGCGGCCGGTGATGCGCGCGCGGCAGGGCGTCTATCAACTGGCCTATCGGGCGATGCGCCGGCTGCTGCCGATCGACCAGTCACTCGCGCTCTACGCCGCGTACTGGTATCGGGGGGTGACCTGCAATCCGGCCGCCGTGGCGGCGAAGGCGGCCGAGCTCGCGCCGCAGGTGCGAGCCCTCTGGGTGGTCGGCCGGGGTCGCGCCGCGAGCCTGCCGCCGGGCACCGATTACGTCGTTTCCGGCAGTTTCGCCTACTACCGGGCGCTCGCCCGGGCCCGCTACCTGATCAACAACGTCAACTGGCCCAACCACTTGATCAAGCGGCGCGGCACCACGCACGTCATGACCCATCACGGCACCCCGCTGAAGATGATGGGCATGGACCAGCTCGACCATCCGGCGAGCATCCGCGACACCGACTTCGCGGCCCAGATGCGCCGGGCCGACCGCTGGGACTACAGCGTGTCCGCTAACGCACACACGACGATCGCCTGGGAGCGGGCCTACCCGTGCCGCTACGAGACGCTCGAGGTCGGTTATCCCCGCAACGACCGGCTGGCGACGGCCACGGCGGCCGAGGTCCATGCCGTACGCGAGAGGCTGGGTCTGCGGCCCGACCAGCGGGTGGTCCTCTACGCCCCGACCCACCGCGAGTGGCTTCCGGCCGGTAAGCCGGTTCTCGACGTCGAGCAGCTGGCCGAGGTGCTGGGGCCCGACACGGTGCTGCTGGTCCGCGCCCACTACTTCAACGTGCCCCCGCCCGCGGCCGGCTCGGCGTCGGCCGGCTCGGCGCCGGCGCCCAGTGGCGGCATCGTCGACGTCTCGGCCTATCCGGTGGTCGAGGATCTGTATCTTGCGGCCGACGTCATGTTGACCGACTATTCATCGGCGATGTTCGATTTTGCCGTACTCAATAAGCCGATTGTGGTCTTCGTTCCGGATTGGCAGGTCTATCAGGAACTGAGAGGCACGTACTTCGATCTCCTCGCCGAACCGCCGGGTGCCGTTGCCGTCGATTTCCGGTCGTTGCGGGAAATCTTCGACACCGGTGCGTATGCCGGACCGCAAGCGACCAGCGCCCGAGCAGCTTTCCGCGCGAAGTTCTGCTACCTCGACGACGGTGGAGCCGCCGAGCGCGTCGTCCGCAAGATCTTCCTTAAGTCCGGATTAACGGCCTGAGCTGCTGTGATCACTTGATCACTCTGTGCAAATGGCACGTTCACCCGATGGCGGCATATCGATACTCCTCGTCAAGGTAAGCGTCGGGTCGCGGTCCGTAGTGGGACCGGACTCACACACGCAATCCCCCCGCAGGAGGTCGACGGTGTCCACCGTCTCGCTCAAGGACGTCACCAAGATCTGGCCGGACGGCACGGTAGCCGTGAACAACGTGAGTCTCGACGTCAACGACGGCGAATTCATGGTCCTGCTGGGTCCGTCCGGTTGCGGAAAATCGACGATTCTGCGAATGATCGCAGGCCTGGAGGATCCGTCCGAAGGGGACATCCTGCTCAATGGTGAACCAGTTCTGGAAGTTCCGCCGCGTGACCGCAGCATCGCGATGGTTTTTCAGGACTTCGCCCTTTATCCGCATATGACGGTGGGCGACAACATCGGCTTTCCACTCAAATTGTCGGGCGTCGAGCACAGCCCCCGGCTCGAGCGGGTCGGCGACATCGCGTCCGCTCTCGGCATCGGCGACGTACTCGCCCGCAAACCCAGCCAGCTCTCCGGCGGGCAGCGGCAGCGGGTCGCGATGGGCCGGGCGATCGTTCGCCGGCCGGGCCTCTTCCTGATGGACGAGCCGCTCTCCAACCTGGACAGCGGCCTGCGGGCCGAGCTGCGGGCCGAGATCACCAGCCTGACCAGCGAGCTGGGCGTCACCACCATGTACGTCACCCACGACCAGGCCGAGGCGCTGACCATGGCCAACCGCGTGGCGATCATGCGCCGGGGCGTGCTGCAGGACGTCGGCACCCCGACCGAGGTGTACGGCCGCCCGGCGACCCTCTACGTCGCCGCCTTCCTCGGGGCGCCCCGCATGAACCTGCTCGAGGCTCAGGTTTACGTGCACCTCGACCGCTACGTCGCCCTGAGCTTCGGCGAGCAGTCGCTCTATCTGCCGTGGAGCGACCTCCGGGCCCGGACCGTGGCGCACTACCACGGCGAGCGGATCGTGGTCGGCATGCGGGCCGAGGCGCTCACCCCGGTCGCCCCCGACTTCCAGGGCGACGTGCTGCACGGCCGCATCCGCTACCTGGAGCACCACGGGCACGAGTCGCTGGCCTTCCTCGACGTCGGCGCGACCGCGATCGTCGTCGACGAGCTGGCCGGCAAGGCCGCCCGCGACCCGGTCGAGAGCACCGGCGCGCTGCGGCGGTTCGGCGGCGCGCTGCAGAGGCTCACCGGGCGGGGCGGCGCGACCACTCTGGAGCGCGGCGAGCAGGAGCGGGCGAGCGTGCTCGGCGACTCGGGCCGGCACGCCCGCCGCCCGGCCGAGCTCGCGGTCCGGCTGGCGCCCTACCCGGCGATCTCGCCCGGTCAGTCGCTCTCGGTCGCCGTACGCATGGACGCGCTGCACTTCTTCGACGAGCGGGGCTTCCGGATCGACGTCGGCTGGCGCTGATTCGACCGCCCTCTTCACAGGTTTGCGTCGATGGCCTAGTGTTCCGCCCACACGACGGATCGATGGCGTATCGACGCAGCGTGCACCGAGGGAGGACACCGTGGCTGACTCGTCCGGACTGCTGGTGATCGAGCGCATCCTGCGTGACCGGCAGGGCATCTGGCAGCAGGTGGTCGAGGACCGCGGCCTCCCGCGGCTCACCGGTCAGATGCTGATCAGTTCCGGCATCGCCCTCGCGGTCTACGGAGCGGTGCTCGGCTCGTTCCACAGCGCCCTGATGGCGCTCACCTCGGCGGTCAAGCTGCCACTGCTCTTCCTGGTCACGCTGGCCATCTGCCTGCCGACGCTCTACCTGTTCAACCTGGTCTTCGGGGCCCGGCTCTCGATCCGGCAGTCGCTGGCGATGGTCATGGTGGCGCTCACCGTCACCGCGATGCTGGCCCTGGCGTTCGCGCCGATCAGCCTCTTCTTCCTGATCACCGCGCCCGACTACGCCTTCTTCAAACTGCTCAACGTGGCGATCCTGGCGTTGTCGGCGCTGGTCGGGCTGCGCTTCCTGACCGGCGGCATGAAGGTTCTCAACCAGCACGGGCTGCTCGCGGCCGAGCCGGCCACCCCGGCCGCCACCCCGGCCGCCGCCCCGGTCTCGCCGGCGGGTCCGGCACCGGCTGTTTCGCCCGCCGCTTCCCCCGCCGGCGAGAACGGCTCTCTGGTCGCCGTCGCGCTCGCGCCGCACCCCCAGCCGTTCCCGCACCCGCGTCCGCTGCGGCAGAACGAGCCCACCCCGCCGAGCATGACCCTGCTCTACATCTGGATCCTGCTGTTCGGCTTCGTCGGCACCCAGCTGGCCTGGACGCTGCGCCCGTTCTTCGGCAGCCCCGACAAGCCGTTCAGCCTCTACCGGGAGATCGACGGAAACTTCTACGCCGAGGTCTTCCGGACGCTGGCGCACCTCTTCTGAGGGCCATCGCGGGCGCCTCCTGCCCATGCGGCCGTTCACCGCGTAGGCTGCACCACGGTGGAGGACAGCTTGAGTCAGGGCGTGCGCTCGGTCCCCGGCAGACAGCCGGGAGGGTCCGTCGCACCCGCACCCGTGCTCGGTCTCCCGGTCGCTGATCAACTTATCGGGCACGACCTGATCGACCGGCGGTTCGGCCGGGAAGAGATCACCCTGGTGCGGCACGAGGTCACCGGCTCGCTGACCGCCGCCGGGCTCGCGGGCGACCGGTTGCACGGTTTCGTCCTCGCGGTCAACGAGGTGGTCACCAACGTCGTCCTGCACGCCGGCGGCGAGGGGCGCATCACACTGCGGCTCGCCGGCGACTCGGCGTGGTGCACGGTCACCGATTCCGGCTCCGGCATTCCGGCGCACTATGTGTCCAGCCCGGATGTGCCGGGCGCGTTCGAGGTCGGCGGCCGCGGCATCTGGCTGGCCTATCAACTATGCGACGAAGTCACCATGGCGACCGGCCCGATCGGCACGACGATCGGCCTGCGGATCGCCATCGACGCACCCCATGACGCATCCGGGGACGGACGCCCGGACGGACGGCCGCTGCGCTGAAACAGCATCTTGAACGGCGTGTGAAGCGCCGGCCAAATGTGAACCGGCCCTTCCGGGCTCGCGAACTGCGCCGTGCGACTACATTGGGCCAGTGCTCGGACTTCCCTCCTCAGTGACAGCATGCCTTTTCGATCTTGACGGGGTGCTCACCCAGACCGCCGCGGTGCACAACGCCGCGTGGAAACAAACGTTCGACACGTTCCTCAAGACGTGGTCGGAGCAGCACGGACAAGCCTTCGTGCCCTTCGATTCCGGCGCCGACTATCACCAATATGTCGACGGCCGGCCACGCGCCGACGGCGTCCGCACCTTCCTGTCCTCTCGCGGCATCACCCTGCCCGAGGGCACCCCCGACGACGGTCCTGACCAGGAGACCGTCAACGGCGTCGGCAACCGTAAGAACCTGCTCGTCCTGCAGAAGATCAAGGAAGGTGCGGTCGAGGTCTACCCGGGCTCGGTCGACTACCTGAAGGCGGCCAAGGCCGCCGGTCTGCGCCGGGCCGTCGTTTCGGCCAGCGCCAACTGCAAGGACGTGCTCGAGGCGGCCGGCATCGACGGCTACCTCGAGGCACGGGTCGACGGCATCGTCGCCCGTGAGCAGCATCTGCCGGGCAAACCGGCTCCCGACACCTTCCTGTACGGCGCGAAGCTGCTCGGCGTACCCCCGGAGCAGTGCGTAGTGTTCGAGGATGCCCAGGCCGGTGTGGCCGCGGGCAAAGCCGGAGGTTTCGGGTACGTGGTCGGGGTGGACCGTGGTGGCAACGCCCAGGGCCTGGCCGACAACGGTGCCGACATCGTCGTGCAGGATCTGTCCGAACTGCTCACGCGCTGAGCGCGTATTCCTGACGTCTTTTCTGTTTCTTTCCTTCGAGAGGCACCACCGTGATCCGTGAACGGGCATATCCCGTCGACCCGTGGCACATCCGGGAGACCCGGCTGGACCTGGATCTGCTGGCCCAGTCGGAGTCGGTCTTCGCACTGGCCAACGGTCACATCGGGATACGCGGCAACCTGGACGAGGGCGAGCCGCACGGCCTGCCCGGCACCTATCTGAACTCGTTCTACGAGCTTCGTCCGCTGCCCTACGCCGAGGCGGGCTACGGTTTCCCCGAGTCCGGCCAGACGATGGTCAACGTCACCAACGCCAAGTTGATGCGGCTGCTGGTCGACGACGAGCCGTTCGACGTGCGCTACGGCGACCTGCGCTCCCACGAGCGCGTTCTCGACCTGCGGGCCGGCACCCTGGAGCGCACCGCCGAGTGGGTCTCCCCGTCCGGTCAGGCGATCCGGGTCCGCACCGTGCGGCTGGTCTCGTTCACCCAGCGCGCCGTCGTCGCCTTCCTCTACGAGGTCGAGCCGCTCGACGCGTCGGCCCGGCTGATCCTGCAGTCCGAGCTGGTGGCCAACGAGCAGCTCCCGCCGATGAGCAAGGACCCGCGGGTCGCCGCGGTGCTCGACCACCCTCTGCAGGCCGAGGAGATGCTCGAGCAGAAGGCGGGCGGCCTGCTGGTGCACCGCACCAAGGCGAGCGATCTGCGGATGGCCGCCGCCGTCGAGCACCTGATCGAGACGACGGGCAAGCACCAGGTCACCACCGAGGGCCACCCCGACTGGCTGCGGACGACCGTCGCCTGCAAGCTCGAGCCGGGGCAGAAACTGCGGGTGGTCAAGCTCGCGGCGTACGGCTGGTCGAGCAACCGCTCGTTGCCCGCCGTGCGTGACCAGGTCGGCGCGGCGCTGGCCAGCGCCCGGCTCGACGGCTGGGAGGGACTCCTGGAGGCCCAGCGGGAATACCTGGACGCGTTCTGGGACCACTCCGACGTCAAGGTCGAGGGCGACCCCGAGGTGCAGCAGGCCGTCCGCTTCGGCCTGTTCCACACGCTGCAGGCGGGTGCCCGGGCCGAGCAGCGCCCGGTCGGCTCGAAGGGGCTGACCGGTCCCGGCTACGACGGCCACACGTTCTGGGACGCCGAGACGTTCGTGCTGCCGGCTTTGACCTACACCCAGCCGTCGGCCGCCGCCGACGTGCTGCGCTGGCGTCACTCCACCCTCGACCTGGCCCGGGAGCGGGCCCAGACGCTCGGCCTGCAGGGTGCCGCCTTCCCGTGGCGGACCATCCGCGGGGAGGAGTGCTCGGCCTACTGGCCGGCCGGCACCGCGGGCTTCCACATCGGCGCCGACATCGCCGACGCGGTCCGCCGCTACGTGCAGGCCACCGGCGACTACGACTTCGAGCGCGAGGCCGGCCTGGAACTGCTGGTCGAGACCGCCCGGCTGTGGCGCTCGCTGGGTCACCACGACCGGCACGGCCGCTTCCACATCGACGGCGTCACCGGCCCCGACGAATACACCGCGGTGGTCGACGACAACATCTACACCAACCTGATGGCGCAGCAGAACATGTTCGCCGCGGTCGAGGCGGCCAAGCGTCACCCCGACCTGGCCCACAAGTTCGGGATCGACGACGAGGAGATGGCCTCCTGGCGGGACGCGGCGGCCGCCGTGCACATCCCGTACGACCGGGAGCTCGGGGTGCACCAGCAGTCGCAGGGCTTCACCCGGCTGCAGGAGTGGGACTTCGAGAACACGCCCCCCGAGGCCTACCCGCTGCTGCTCAACTACCCGTACTTCGACCTGTACCGCAAGCAGGTGGTCAAGCAGGCCGACCTGGTCATGGCGATGTACATCCGGGGCGACGCGTTCACGCCGGAGGAGAAGGCGCGCAACTTCGCCTACTACGACGCGCGCACGGTGCGGGACTCCTCGCTCTCGGCCTGCGTCCAGGCGGTGCTGGCGGCCGAGGTCGGTCACCTCGAGCTGGCGCACGACTATCTGGGCGAGGCCGCCCTGATGGACCTGCACGACCTGCACCAGAACGCCCGGGACGGCGTGCACGTCGCGTCGCTGGCCGGCACCTGGATCTCGCTGATCGCCGGCCTCGGCGGCATGCGTGACTTCAACGGCCAGCTGTCGTTCGCGCCCCGGCTGCCCAGCCGCATCACCAATCTCGAGTTCTCGATGCTCTGGCACGGGCTGCGGTTGCGGGTCGACGTCTCCGCCGACGAGGTCACCTATTCGCTGCGCAACGGCGGCGGGGCGGCCCGGCTGACGCTGGTCCACCACGGCAAGGAGATCGAGGTGACCCAGGTCAAGCCGGTCTCGGTGCCGATTCCCCCGGCCCCGCCGGTCGGACCGGCGCCGACCCAGCCGCACGGCCGGGCTCCGGTACGCCGGGCCACCAGCAGCACGAACTGAGTGGAAAGGGCCCCGCGAATGCGGGGCCCTTTTGCTAAAGCACGGACACGTGTACGTGGTCCTTGTGATTGCTCACACCGTGATAGGCGTGCCAGCCGGTCGCCGGGAACCAGATCTGCGCATACCAGATCACGTAGTAGATGCCGAGGCGGTCGGCGTTGCGCACCAGGAACGCCATCACGTTGTTGCCGTAATTCTTCATGTCGGCGTTGTGCGCGACCGAGAAGCCGCTCTTCTGCAATGACCAGTCGCAGGCCCGGCCCTTGGGATGCTCGAACGGCCCGCCGTCGCGATGGCAGCCGACGAACCGATTGAAGCCCGCCTTCTTCACCTCCTTGTAGAGGTGGAGCATGCGCGGCGTGATGCAGCCGTTGGTGGTCGGGTCGTCCACAGTGCACGCTTCGGGCGAGAAGCCGCCCTGGGCGTTGCGCGGGGCGGGCGCGGCGACCGGTGACTTGGCGACCACGAAGCCGCCGGTCAGGCTCTCGCCGCCGAGCAGCGCGAGCGCCTTGTCGGCCGACTCCTTCTGCTTCTTCATCGCCAGCAGGTTGGTCTGCTGCGCCTTGACCTCGGCGTCGAGGGCCGCCTTCTTGGCGTTGACCGCGTCGATCGCCTGGTCGAGGTCGTGCAGTTTCCGGTCGTGCAGCGCGTTGATCTCCTCGAGCGAGACCGCCTTGGAGAGGAAGTCGTCCGAGTCGTCGGCGCCGAGCAGGAAGCGGGACGCGCTGAGGCGGCCGGTTTCGTATTGCTCGGCGGCGATCGACGCGACCTCGGGGGTGAGGGCGTCGCGCTTGGCCTCGGCGTCCTTGATCTGGGTGGCCAGCGCCTTCTGCTGCGTGGTCGACGTGGCGACCTGGGCCTTGGCCTGCACGTACTTCCGGTTGGTGCTCTCCAGGACGTCGTTGAGCGTCGAGTTGTCGGAGAGCTCGTCGCCGCCCTTCTCGTCCGGAGCGGTCGACGACGACGACGAGGAGCCGGAGCCGGGCGCGGCCTGCGCGGGGGCCGTTACAGCGGTCAGCGTGGCAGCCACGACTAGCGGCGCCAGCGCGATATGCAGCCACCGGCGGCGTCTGACGGTCATGCAAGTCCTTCCGGATGGACCGCCTACCGAGTTAGCTGACGGGTTCAGGATGGAAGCGATCCCTACCGCTCTTGTAAGCGGATGCACCCCAACGAACTTGGGTCCCCGGCTCGCCCTGGCGGGCGATTGGGCGGTGGTCTGCCGGTGCCTCGGGGGTGGGGCCGTGTCGCAGATCCGGCCGGAAGTTTACCCGAGCAGCGAGAATGCTTCAGCCTTCGAAAAGCATAAAACCAGTTACCGGATGGCGACGAAAAGTAATCGTTCGACCATGCGTGATTGTCGAATAGCTCTGCGTATCAAAACTGTCGATCAATCGATACCTTCCGGTATGGTCGGCCGCGGTCCCTTATCGGGGCCACCGCCTAATCACCCGCCAGGGTGAGCCGGGGAACCACGTTCCATCCTGGGGTGAATCCGCTTCGCCGCGGTAGGGATTTCTTCCGTCCCGAACCCGTCAGCTAACCCGGCCGGCGCTATGGAAGGAATGCCCTGTGTGGCAGAAAACTGTGCGGCAGAAAACTGTGCTGCGAAGAACTGTGCTGCAGAAGGCTGGGGCCGCGGTGCTGGTCGCGCTGGTCGCGGCGGCCGGACTGGCCTCGCCCGCCCGGGCCGCTCCCGGATCGTCCGGCGACGACGGCGAGGGCGGCTCGAAGTCGCTGACCCAGCAGCTCGACGCGGCCTCCCGCGGCTACCTCGACGCCAAGGACAAACTGGCCGGATCCAAGAAGAAGCAGACCGACCTGGCCACCCAGCTCCAGCGGATCGACGCTCAGATGGCGCCCCGGCAGGCCGCGTTCGACCAGGTCGTCCAGGAGTCGTACCGAGCCGGCCGGCTCGGGCCGATGAGCGCGCTGCTCACCTCCGACTCCTCGGCCGGGTTCCTCGACCGGGCCGAGGTCCTGCAGACCGTGGCCGCCCGCCAGCAGAAGGCGATGGACGACCTGCGGACCGCCCGGCAGACCCAGGCCGCCGCCAAGGCGGCGATCGATGCGACCGTACGCGACCAGCAGAAGCAGGTGGCCGTGATGGCGGCCCGCAAGGCGCAGGCCGAGGCGGCGCTCAAGACGGCCGACGCCGGGCAGAACGCCCCGCAGCCGGGTGACGGAGGCGGCAGTGCCAAAGCGACCCCGGTCAAGCGGAACGGGGACGGGTCGCTGTCACCCGAGGGCTGCACGGTCAACGACCCGACCACCGACGGCTGCATCACGGCGCGCATGCTGCACGCCCTGCAGCAGGCCAAGTCGGACGGGTTCACGCACTACGTGGCCTGCTTCCGGCACCAGGACAGCGGCGAGCACCCGAAGGGCCGGGCGTGCGACTTCGCGGCCGACAAGGGCGGCTTCGGCGGGGTCGCGACGGGGTCCAGCAAGGACTACGGCAACCGGCTGGCCAACTACTTCATCAACAACTCGGACGAGCTGGGCGTCCTCTACGTGATCTGGTTCCGGCGCATCTGGCTGCCTAGTAGTGGCTGGAAGGCGTACACGAAGGGGAACGGCGACCCGTCGAGCGAGCACGAGAACCACGTACATCTCTCGGTGAGATGAACGAAGAAGGCCGGCCCGCCGGGGCCGGCCTTTCGCTCACTTGTTGCTGAACTCCTCGTACATCCGGAGGATCTCCTCGGTCGGGCCGTCGGCCCGGATCACGCCCGACTCGAGCCAGATGGTCCGCTCGCAGGTGTCGCGGATCGACTGCTCGCTGTGGCTGACCAGGAAGACCGTGCCGGCCTCCTGGCGCAGCTCGCGCACCCGCGCCTCGCTCCGCTTGCGGAACTTCGCGTCACCGGTCGCCAGCGCCTCGTCGATCAGCAGCACGTCGTGCTTCTTGGCCGCGGCGATCGAGAAGCGGAGCCGGGCCGCCATGCCGGACGAGTACGTCTTCATCGGCAGCGAGCTGAAGTCGCCCCGCTCGTTGATGCCGGAGAACTCGATGATGTCGGCGGTGCGCTCCTTGACCTCGGCCGGGCTCATGCCCATGGCGAGGCAGCCCAGCTCGACGTTCTTCTCGCCGGACAGGTCGTTCATCAGGGCCGCGTTCACGCCCAGCAGGGACGGCTGGCCGGCCGCGTAGATGCCGCCGCCGCGCTCGACCGGCAGCAGGCCGGCGATCGCCCGCAGCAGCGTCGACTTGCCGGAGCCGTTGCTGCCGATCAGGCCGACCGCCTCGCCGCGGTAGGCCACGAAGCTCACACCCTTGACCGCGTGCACCTCGCGGACCGACGCCGCGTCCTTCTTGGTGATGATGCGCTTGAAGCTGGCCAGCGGGCTGTTGGCACCGGCCGCCGAGGCGCCGTGGATGCGGTAGACGATGTGCGCGTCGTCCGAGATGACGGTGGGGATGCGCTTGTCAGCCACGTCCGTAGCCCTTCTCTCCGCGCCGGAAGTACAGGTAGCCGACGACGACGACCAGCACGGTCCAGGCGATCGCTTCGATCCACAACTCGACCGGCGGCCCGACCAGCTCGACGTCCTTCATCAGGGCGTGCCGGCCCAGCTCGATGAAGACCAGCAGGGGGTTGGCCTTGATGACCCAGATCTTCCAGTCGTGGAACCGGTGGGTGAAGTTGGTGACCGGGTAGATCACGGCCGAGCCGTACAGCCAGAACCGCATGATGAACGGAATCAGCTGCCGGATGTCGTGCACCTTGGTGCCCAGCCGGGCGACGAACAGCGCCAGGCCGGCGTTGAACAGCGACTGCAGGGCGAACAGCGGCAACATCAGCAGCCACTGCCACCGGATCGGCTCGCCGCTGATCAGGACGATGGCGAGCAGGACGCTGAGCGACGCGACCATGTTGCGGATCTCGATCAGGGTGACCGCGACGGGCAGGCTCGCCCGGGGGAAGTGCAGTGCCCGGATCAGGCCCAGGTTGCCGGTGATCGCCATCACGCCGTTCTGCACCACCGTCTGGGTGAAGCCGAACAGGAAGACGCCGATGCACAGGTAGGTGATGAAGTTCGACTGGCTGCGCCGCGTATTGATGATGACGCCGAAGATCACGTAGTAGACGCCGGCGTTGAAGACCGGGGTCAGGACCTGCCAGATCATTCCGAGGCGCGTCTCGCCGAGGGTGGCGATCGTCCTCGCACGGGCGAACGCGGCGATGAAATGACGGTACGACCAGACCTGCTTCGCGTACTCGAAGACGCTCGGCATCCGGCCGGCCGAGCTCAGACCGTTCCGCCGGGCTAGCTCTTTGAGCGGCAACCCGGTTTCGGAATCGGCGACCGCCGTCTGAGACATGGGGTGGTGCTCCGATCTCGTCGGACCGATGGGGGTGTCGGACCCAGGCTTTCGTCGCGGGAACACTAGAGCAGCATGACAGCCGAAGCAGCATGACAGCCGATCGCGGTGCCCTGCCGATGAAACGCAGGCGTATCGACGTGCCGAAGGCTAACCGACCGAACGGCGGAACGCAACCGTTACGTCCTGGCGTATAGTGATCGTGTGGCGACAGGGAAGCGTGCACCCGCCGGCGCGGCGGTGCTCCGAGGAGACATCACCGCGGCGATCCGAAACGCCGTGATGAACGAGCTGGCCGAGGTGGGCTACGGCCGACTGTCCATCGAGGCGGTCGCGCGCCGGGCCGGGGTCGGGAAGACCGCGATCTACCGCCGGTGGAGCAACAAGCTCGAGATGGTGCTCGAAATCGTCTCCGACGTGGCCGGCCGCGCCGTCCCGCTGCCCGACACCGGCAGTTTCGCCGACGACCTCGAGCTGCTGACGATGATCGTAAGCCGTGCGCTCCAGCACCGGATCGCTTCGCAGATCATTCCCGACCTGATGGCCGAGGCGGCACGAAACCCGCAGATCGCCGAAACCCTCCAAAAGGCGCTGCGCACCCACCAGCAGGCGGTCGGCGAAAAGCTGGTCGGCCAGGCGGTGCGGCGCGGTGAGCTGCCCGAGGGCACCGATCCGGAGGTCGCCGTCGACCTGATGCTGGGCCCGCTCTACTGGCGCCTGGCGGTCGCGCGCACCCCGCTGCCCGACGGCTACCTGGAGAGGCTCCAGGCCGCGGTGATCGGCGCGCTGCGCGCCTCGCCAACCGACTAGCACCACCGAAAGATCTGCAGCTCCCCCTTCCCTTACCGAAAGTAGGGCCACGACCCGCGACCCCTCGGAGCCCGGCATGCGTATCTTTCGCGTCGACACCACCGTCCTGGGAACCTCGTCGCTGCTCGCCCTGGCGATGGGCACCGACGGATCGGAGGCCACCGCGCCGCCCGGCCACCAGCCGGCGCCGGTCGCGAGCAAGGCGCTGGTCGGGCGATGGCGCAGCGCCGACGGCGCCGTGCGCCTGGAGATCAAAACCGACGGGACGTACGCGGGAGCGGTCGCCGGCCGCAAACGCGCGGCTCACGGCACCTATCGCGTCGACGGCACCACGATGACCCTCCGCGACGACACCGGCCTCCGTACGCCGGTGGTCCTCTACGACGGCGAGCTCGAGATGGCCGGCCACCGCCTCGGCCGCGCCTAGCCTAGAGACCAATGCCGCTAATGTGCGGCGCATGCCGATCAGTGAGGACGCCGGCGGGGCGGTGCTGAGCGACGGCCACGGGGTGCCGGTGGCGCGGTTCGGGTGGCGGGACGAGGGCGGCGAGCGGGTTGCCCTGATGTTCCGGCCCAGTCCGGGAGTGCCGGCCGATCGCGCGGCGCGAGCCGGGGTCCGGGAGCTGGCCGGACGCCGGATCAGAAGCAACGACGAAGAGGCGGCCCGGGCGTTGATCGGCGCCGGCTGCACGCTCGTGCGGGCGGCCACCGACATGCACCGCGGGTTCGGCGAGCCGATTCCCGAGGCGCCGGTGGCCGGCGGCTGGTCGATCGTGCCGCACGACTGGGACGACGAGCTGGCGGCGGCGCTCAGCGCGGCCTACGGGCCGGACCATCCGGACCAGGCCGACCGGCCCGCCCGGCTGCGCTCGCTCACCGAAGGCGAGCAGGGGCTGATCGTCCTGCCCGGCGCGACGGCCCGCCTCAAGGACCCCGGCGGGCGCAGCATGGGCGAGGTGTTCACGGTCGGGCCGGTGCCGTGGGGCAGCGTGCCGATGTCGTGGGTGCTCGACCTGGCGGTCGCCCCCGGTGGGCAGGGTCGCGGGTTCGGTGCGGCTCTCCTGGCGTACGCGATGAGAGGAACCCGCCAGGCGGGCCTGACCATCGTGGGGTTGACCGTGACCAACGGCAACCCGGCCCGGAGGCTGTACGACCGGATGGGGTTCCGGCCGGTGCTGCGGCATTTCGAGGTACGCGCTCCGCAGTCGCCCGCTGGCACACTGTGACCGTGATCGATTGGTTGAACAGTACGGCCCTCACCGCCTTCGGGGCGCCGACCACCTGGGCCGAGGTGCTCGGGTTCGTGACCGGCCTGATCAACGTGTGGCTGCTGGTGCGCCAGCACATCCTCAACTGGCCGCTCGGCATCCTCAACGTCGCCCTGCTGATGCTGGTGTTCTGGTCGGCCGGGCTGTACGCCGACGTCGGCCTGCAGATCCTCTACGTGCTGCTCGGCTTCTACGGCTGGTGGACCTGGCTCTACGGCGGCCAGGACCGCACCCACCTGGTCGTCCGCACGACGACCCGCGACGAGTGGCTGGCCCAGGCCGTCGCCGGGGTGCTGCTCACGGCCGGCCTCTGGCTGTTCCTCGACCGGCTGACCAGCTCGACGGTGCCGCTCGCCGACGCCGTGACGACCGCTTTGTCGCTGCTCGCGACCTATGGTCAGAGCCGCAAACTGGTCGAGAACTGGTGGCTCTGGATTGCCGCCGATCTGATCTACATTCCGCTCTACGGATACAAGGACCTCTGGTTGACCTCGATCCTCTACGTGGCGTTCCTGGCCCTGTGCGTGGCCGGGCTCCGGGCCTGGCGAATGGCACTTCGCGCCCAGCTGGTCGTGGTACCGGCATGACCGCCCGCACCGAGCGGCACCCAGCCGGACCAGCGGACGGCGCTGAAGGCGAGGGCCAGAAGGGCATACCCAGATGCACAGCATGAGCTACGAGCACGGGCTGGTCGTCGGGAAGTTCTATCCGCCCCACGCCGGGCACCACGCGCTGATCGACGCGGCGGCGGCCGCCTGCACCCGGGTGACCGTGGTGGTGGCGCCGTCGTCCCGCGAGACCGTGCCGCTCGACCTGCGGCTGGCCTGGCTGCGCGAGGCCCACGGCCCGTCGGTCCGGTTCGTCGGGGTGCACGACGATCACCCGGTCGACTACGCCGACCCGGCGGTGTGGGAACTGCACATGGCGGTGTTCCGGGCCGCGGCCGGAGCCGACCGGGTCGATGCGGTGTTCTCCTCCGAGGCGTACGGGATCGAGCTGGCCGCCCGGTTCGGAGCCGTCCCGGTGATCGTCGACCTGGACCGGGCCCGGGTGCCCGTCTCCGGCACCGCGGTGCGGGCCGACCCGATCGGCAACTGGGACCACCTCGGGCCGGGAGTGCGGTCCTGGCTGACCCGGCGGGTCGTCGTGGTCGGCGCCGAATCGACCGGCACCACCACGACGGCGCGAGCGCTGGCCCGGCTGTTCCGGCTGCGCGGCGGGGTCTGGGCCCGCACCCGGTGGGTCCCCGAGTACGGCCGCGAACTCACCGAACGCAAACTCGACGACCTGCGCAAGACCGACCCGGCGGCCACGGTCTTCGACGTGACGTGGGACCGGGACGACTTCGTCACGGTGGCTGAGGAGCAGAACGCGGCCGAGGACGCGCTGGCCCGCGAGGGTTCGCCGGTGCTGTTCTGCGACACCGACACGTTCGCGACCACGATCTGGGAGGAGCGCTACCTCGGCAGCGGCTCCGAGGCGGTGCGGGCCCGGGTGCGGCGGCCCTCGCTGTACCTGCTGACCTCCGACGAGGGGGTGCCGTTCGTCGACGACGGGCTGCGGGACGGCGAACACATCCGGCGGTGGATGACCGGACGGTTCCGCCAGGAGCTGGCGGCTCACGGCGTACGTCATGAGGTGTTGACCGGAACCCCGGGCGACCGTCTCCGCGCCGCGGTGGCGGCGACCGACGCCCTGCTCGCGGAGGGTTGGTCCTTCGCGCCGCCGCTGAGCCCTGCGGCGGCTGAGTTCTGCGGCGGCTGAGTTCTGCGGCGGCTGAGCCCTCCGTCGGCTGAGCCCTGCGTGCGGCGGCTGAGTTCTGCGGCGGCTAAGCCCTGCGGCGGCTGAGCCGAAGGGGGGGTTAGAGGGGGACGGATGCGGCTCAGGGCGGTGCGGTCGGCGCTGGCGATATCGGCGTCGCTGCTGGTCCTGAGCGGCTGCGGTGCCTCGGGCCCGCCGAGCGCGGGCACCTCAGCCGCGGCCTCCCCGGCCGCCCCGTGGCTGATCGACGTGAGCGCCAATCCGACCCCCAGCACCAGCCCGCCGATCAGCCTGCCCCCGTCGGCCACCCCGGCCTGGTCACCGCTGCCGAGCGCCACCACCTGCGACATCCCCTGGCCGACCGACGAGCGGGTCCTGATCCCGATGGTCGTGACCCCGGGGGCGGGCTCGCTGAAGGTGCAGTGGCCCTCCTGGTACGGCCCGAACTACCGGGTGGCCGCAGTCGACCAGAGGCTGGTCACCGGCACCCAACCGCCGCCCACCTGGGTCAACGTGACCGCCGGCACCGGCTGCACGGTCACCGCCACCCTGACCGGCCTGATCTCCGGCAACCCGTACGTCGTCTGGCTCGACGCCCCCAACACCCCGCGCCGCCTCGACAACTCCCGCAGCCTCTACAGCGGCCGTTCCGCCGTCGTCCGCCCCCTCTGACTCACGCGATCGCGGCGATGTCGCCGTCCTCGAAGTAGATCGCCTGGTGCAGGCGGCCGCCCAGCGCTTTGGCATAGCGGGCGACAACCTCCTGCCCGGCGACCTTGCCCTGCTCGATCTGCGACACCCGGCCCTTGGTCACCCCGATCCGCTCGGCGACCTGCTGCTGGGTCAGTCCGCGAGCCCTTCTGACCTCGGCCAGCCGATGCCCGACCACCTGGGCGAGCAGTTCCTGCTTCTCGGCCTCGACCACTTCTTCACCGCCGGATGCCGCGATGTGGCGGCTGCGGACGTCCGCCCAACGCGTATATCCCTTCATTCCTCGCCTTCCTCGGTTCGCCTCTTCAGGTAGGCCTTGTAGCGAGGCCGACCGAGAGCAGGTCCCGTCGTGGCGAGGACGTCAATTGCCTGCGCCGACAACGTCTCATTCGAGAGTAGTCACTCGACTAGTGTAGTGAAAGCTATCTCAGAGACTGGCCGAATGCCGGGTTGGTGTCAGGCGGCGATGGTGTTGCGGCCGCTGTATTTGGCGGCGTAGAGGCGGTCGTCGGCGTGGCGGAAGAGGGCGTCGCCGGTCATGCCGTCGGTGAGTTCGGCCAGGCCGACGCTCACCGTGAGGCGGACGCCGGGCAGGATGTCGGAGCGGGCCACCGCCGACCGGATGCGTTCGGCCACCTCGCGGCCGACCGTCAGGTCACCGCGCAGGAAGACCGTGAACTCGTCGCCCGCGTAGCGGACCGGCACGTCCTCGGTACGGCAGTGGGCGCGCAGGATGCGGGCCACCTCGCGCAGCGCCCGGTCGCCGACCGAGTGGGAGTAAGCGTCGTTGATCGCCTTGAAATGGTCGACGTCGACCAGCAGCAGCACCAGCGGGACGCCCAGACGGTGGGCGTCGATGCGGTCGAGCAGCAGGTCGAAGCGGCGCCGGTTGCCGAGGCCGGTGAGCGGGTCGCGCATCACCTCGCGTTCGGCCCGGGCGCGGGCCGCGTCGACCTCCTCGCGCTGGCGGGCCTGGCGCAGCATGGCCAGGCGCTGCAGCCGCACCCGCCACAGCTCGCGGGTCTGCCCCTCGACCGCCTCGAACAGGTCGCGCCCGGCCCGGCCGCCGTCCAGTTCGAGGGCGTTGAGCGCCATCTCGGACCGGATGATCGTCTTTTCGTCGGGGCGGGCTCCGAAGTCGCACAGCTCGCGGGCGGCGACGAACTCGGTGCGGGCCTCGTGCGGGGCGCCCTGGGCGCGCAGGCTGATGCCGATCGCGAGGTGGGCCATCCGCGCGTACTGGAAGTTTTCCGCCTGCCGCAGCGGGAGCACCGCCTCGCGGGCGAGTTTCTCGGCCGGCACCACGTCGCCCAGCTTGGCCAGGGCCAGCGCCAGCATCGCGGCGCTGCCGAAGTCGTCCGGCCGCTGGTCGACGTGCCGGCGGGTGAGAGTGGCGCTGCGGCGCAGCCGGTTGGCGCCCTCGTCGTGCCGTCCGACGTGGGCCAGCCGGAGTCCCCAGTAGAGCAGCGTCACCGCGTGCACCAGCTCGAAGCTGGCGTTGGCGACGCTGAGCTGCTCGTAGGTGGCGGCGGCGGTCTCGTACATCTCGGCCGCGTTGGCCGCCTCGGCGAACGAGCAGAGGGCGGAGATGCGCCGGTCGGGGTTGTTGTGGGGCAGGTCGAGCAGCACCGCGGCCCGGGCCAGGTTGCGCATGCCGTCGACGTAGCGGGTGCGCAGGACGTCGAACTGGGCCAGGTCGCAGAGGGTCTTGGCCTCGCCGAGGGCCGAGCCGGCGACCCGGTGCATGCGCAGCAGCTGCTCGCCCAGGTCGGTCGCCTCGATCAGCCGGCCCATCTTGAGATTGGCGTACATCTTGCCCTGGATCAGGAAGGGGACGGTCCTGGCGTCCCCGGTCGCGCGGGCGATGGCGAGATAGGCGTCGGCCGCGGCGATCGCCTCGTGGCAGCGGCCGGTGTTGGCCATCTGGTGTACCCGGAGCGCCAGCAGATGGAGCGGCCCGAACACGGTGACCGGCACCGGGAGCCATCCATCTGACTGGATCTCACCATCCATGGTCTCAGTATCAACAAAAGGGACCAGATCAACTATGGGTGACGGCAGGGCATTACCGGCAATCTTGCTATCTGGGCTGACGGTTTCCCGACAAGTCGGTCTGGTGGCCGGCCGTGACGTACCGATCGAGGCCGCCGACGATCATGTCGAGGCCGAACTCGAAGCGTTCGGTGCCGTTGGTGTTGCCGACCATCTCGGCCGCATGTTTGCTCAGGTGGGGATAGGTGTCTTCGGGCAACTCGGCGTAATAGGCCACCAGATCGGACGAGAGTTGCTCGAGGAACGTCTCCTTGTCGGTGCCGGCGGCCGAGACGTGACCGCGCCAGATCGAGTATTCGTAAGCGTCGGCGGTGATGTAGAGGAAGATGCGGTCGAGCGCCCACGCTGCAATGCGGGCCGGGACGCCGCCGGTCAGCATCATGCCGAGCATGGCGTCGGAGACCCGCATCGCGTTGGGCCCGGTCGGAATCGTGGCCAGCGCGGCCCGGGCCAGGTCGTTGTGGTCGAGCATCGCCTGATAGCCGGCCCGGGCCAGCTCCTTGACCTGTTCCCGCCAGCGGGCCGGGTCGGGCGCGGGGACCGCGATGGTGCCGCACATCTCGTCGAACATCAGCTGGAGCAGCTCGTCTTTGTTGGCCACGTGGGCATAGAGGCTGGAGGGGCCGGTGTCGAACTCGGTCGCGACGCGCCGCATGCTGACCGCGTCGATGCCCTCGGCCCGCACGATGCGCAGGGCGGCCTGCACGATCTGGTCGCGGGTTAGCGGGAGCTTGGCGGGGCGGCCGGCCGCCGGCCTCTGGTGTCGCCAGGGGAACTCGTTCATCGGGACTGAATTTACCTTGACGCGAACACCGTTCGCCAGTAGAACAGTGTTCGTAGACGACGAACACTGTTCAGAACATCCGGGGGGACTCCATGCAAGCGGTTCTGGAAGAGGCCAAGGCCGCCGCGCCATACCGATATCGCTGGGTCGCGCTCTTCGTGATCCTCGCGGCCGAGGTGATGGACCTCCTCGACTCGCTGGTCACCACCATCGCCGGGCCCTCGATCCGCACCGACCTGGGCGGGTCCTACGCGCTGATCCAGTGGCTCGGCGCGGCCTACACGCTGGCCATGGCGATCGGCCTGCTGACCGGCGGCCGGCTCGGTGACATCTTCGGCCGGCAGCGCATGTTCCTGGTCGGGGCGGCCGGCTTCACGCTGGCCTCGCTCGGCTGTGCGCTCGCCCAGGCGCCGGGCGAGCTGATCGCCGCCCGCGCGGTGCAGGGCCTGTTCGGCGCGATCATGCTGCCGCAGGGCCTCGGCATGATCCGCCGGATGTTCGCCGACCCCAAGGAGATGGCGAAGGCGTTCGGCGCCTTCGGCCCGGTGATGGGTCTCGGCGCGGTCGCCGGCCCGATCCTGGCCGGCTGGCTGGTCGACGCCGACTACTTCGGCTCCGGCTGGCGCATGATCTTCTTCATCAACGTGCCGCTCGGCATTTTCGCGGTGGTCGGGGCGCTGCGCTTCCTGCCCGACTCGCGCCTGCCCGAGCCGCCCAAGCTCGACCTGGTCGGAGTGTTGTTCGCGGCCGGTGGCGCGTTCCTGCTGCTCTTCCCGCTGGTGCAGGGCCGCGAGCTCGACTGGCCGGCGTGGTGCTTCGTGATGCTGGCGGCCGGCGTCGTGGTGTTCGGGGTCTTCTCGTTCTTCGAGAGCCGGCGCGAGCGCAAGGGGCTCGACCCGCTGGTCACGCCCAGCCTGTTCCGCAAGCGGGCGTTCACCGGCGGCCTGGCACTGGGCATGGTGTTCTTCGGTGCGCTGATCGGCACCGGCCTGATCTTCACGTTCTACCTGCAGATCGGCCTGGGCTATTCACCGCTCAAGGCCGGCCTGTCGACGCTGCCGCAGGCGCTGGGCACGATCGCCGGCTTCGGGCTGGCGGCAGCCGGGCTGACCGAGAAGTTCGGCCGGCAGGCGCTTCAGCTCGGCACCCTGATCATGCTGGTCGCCACGGGCGGCTTCGCATACACGGTCTGGCTGGCCGGAGCGGGCATCAACCCGTACCAGATGATCCCGTCGCTGCTGTTCCTCGGCATCGGCATGGGCCTGGCGATGGCGCCGTTCTTCAACATCGTGCTGGCCGGCGTCGACGACCATGAGACCGGCTCGGCGTCCGGGGCGCTCACGTCGGTGCAGCAGCTGGGTGGGGCGTTCGGCATCGCGGTGCTCGGCACGATCTTTTTCGCCCTGCTGCCCGGCGCGGTCACCCACCACGTCGACAGTTCGGCGAGCCGGCTGCGCACCGTGCTCACCGCGAGCGGGGTGCCGGCCCAGGCCCAGCCGGCGGTCACGGCCGGCCTGCGGGCCTGCCTGGCCGACCGGGTCTCGGAAAACGACCCCGACGTGGTGCCGGCCAGCTGCAAGGGCGCCGGCTCGGCGCAGAACCAAGACCCAAAGATCGGGGCGTACGTGACGGAGCAGGTGCAGAGCGGGTTCCGTGACACGACGATCCGCACCACCGCGGTGACCGTGCTGCTACTCCTGCTCGCCTTTGGACTGTCGTTCTTCCTGCCCCGCCGGCCGCGGCCGGAGGAGGGGCCCTGACGGCTCGGCTCATTTGAGATGGTCGTCGGGCCTGCAGCGTGCGCCGGTCGCGGCCGGAAGAGAGGCCCTGGCGGCTCGGCTCATTTGAGATGGTCGTCGGGCCTGCAGCGTGCGCCAGCCGCGGCCGGAAGAGAGGCGCTGGCGGCGCGGCTTATCTGGCCGGCTGTCTACACCAGCCCGGCCTGACGAGTCGGCTTATCTGGTGGTCGGCAGGCCGGCGGCGCGCCACGCGGCGTAGCCGCCGGCCAGGTCGGTCGCCCGGTGCAGGCCGAGATCCTGCAGGGCGGCCGCGGCCAGGCTGCTCGTGTAGCCCTCCTGGCAGGTGATGATCACCTCGAGGTCGTAGCGGTCGGCGAACGGCAGCCGGGCGTCGCTGCGCGGGTCGAGGCGCCACTCCAGCACGTTGCGTTCGATCACGAGCGCGCCCGGGATCTCACCGTGCTCGGCTCGCTGGGCGACCGGGCGGATGTCGATCAGCGTCGCGCCGTCGCGAAGGGCGGCGGCCACGGCGGCCGGGTCGAGGCGGTGCAGCCGGGCCCGGGCGGCGGCCAACAGGTCGTTGATGCCGAGGGAGCCCGGCGGCGGGGTCAGGACGCTCGCGGTCACCACTGCGCTCCCGCTGCCTCGACCGTACGGATCTCCAGGCCCGCCGCCGTCAGGCGGTAGCGGGTCATCGTGGTCAGCGCCGGGCCGTAGACGTGGATGCTGATCGCCGGCCGGGTCGACCGGTTGGTGACCCGGTGGATGTGGCGCGGACCGAAGCGGCGGCCGTCGCCCGCGCTGAGTTCGCGCGCGACGGCCCGGGGCCGTTCGTC
The DNA here is from genome assembly GCF_040682075.1 of Actinoplanes sp. NPDC051411. Taxonomy (NCBI): domain Bacteria; kingdom Bacillati; phylum Actinomycetota; class Actinomycetes; order Micromonosporales; family Micromonosporaceae; genus Actinoplanes; species Actinoplanes sp. NPDC051411. The sequence goes on from NZ_JBFBAD010000018.1 coordinate 44,612, forward strand.
GCCGGTCTGCCGGGTCGGCGTGCCGGCGGTGACCGTCTTCCCGGTCAGCGTGGCGGCGGTGAGCGTGTCTGCGGTCAGGGTGCCGGCGCCGATCGTGTCCGCGGTCAGCGTGCCGCCGGTGACCGTCTTTCCGGTCAGCGTGCCGCCGCCGATCGTGTCCGCGGTCAGCGTGCCGCCGGTGACCGTCTTTCCGGTCAGCGTGCCGCCGCCGATCGTGTCCCCGGTCAGCTTGCCGGGGGCGACCGTCTCTTCGGTCAGCGTGCCGGCGACGACCAGGAAAGCGCCCGACGAGCCGCCGTGGTCGTGCAGGTCGGTGCCCTGGCCGGGCAGCCAGGTGAGCAGCCAGACCTCGTGGTCCTCGGCGACCGTGAGCCGGTGGTACCAGCGGTCGACCGGGTTGAACCGGGGGGCGACCGGCCACTGCCCGGGTGCGGCGGCGTAGCGGGCGGCGATGGCGAGATGGTCGAGGCGGACGTCGACGGCGGTCACGGGAGCTCCTCGCTTTGCATACATTGCCTATCAGTCCTATAGGTTAACCGGCGCAGAGCGGCCTAGTGGGGCGGAACGCGCGGAATCGGTTGGCTGAAACGTGCTGTGGGCCCGAGGGCCGGAAGAAAGAGCAGGTCAGCTAGGACAGCAGGCGCTGGCGCAACGCACCAGATCGATCGCCAGATCGGCGATGAGAGGGATGGCCTTCCGCTGCATGGCGCCCATCGTGGCCCGGCAAAAGATCGCCCGTCAAATTCGTTCCGCCATGTGGACCGCAGCCAACCGGGACGTCACCACCAGCCGCGCCGCTTCGCCCACGCCAGCAGCAGCGCCGACATGACCGCCATGATTGTGAGCACCACGATCAGCTGGGTGACGTGGGTCGTGCCGTTGACGATGATGTTCATGCCGTAGATCGAGGAGAGGGCCGTGATCGGCAGCGTCACCACCGCGATCACGGCCAGGCGCTCGGCCGCTACGGTCATCTTGGTCTCGGCCCGGGCCCGGTAGAACTCGATCACGCCCTGGAGGTACTCCCGTTCGCCGTCGGCCAGGTTGCGGATGCGGTTCATCTGGTCGGTCGCGTCGGCGACCAGCGGACGGTCGTCGACCGGGATGCGAGCCTCCAGCGCGGCTATCCGGCCCAGCACCTCGGCGCCGAGCGCGCCCATCGTGCGTACCGCGAGCAGGCCGTGCCGGGCCTCGAAGAGCTCCTCCAGGAACTCCTCCGGGTTGCCCATGTGGCCGCCGGTCACCCGTCGCTCCAGCTCCCAGACGTCGCGGGTCAGGTCCTCGATGAAGGACTCCAGCCGGTGGGTCAGGGCGGAGGTGATCGCGTACGACAACTCGTAGGGGGAATCCGGTTGCAGCCGGCCCGCCTCGATCCGCTTCCGGACGCCGTCCGTTTCGCGCAATGCGACCTCGAGCGGAACGGTGGGATTGATCGGGCCGTGCACGGTGACGACGTACTTTTCCCCGATTATCTGATCGAGTTCGAGATAGTGGACATGCCCGGACGGTCCGCGTTCCGGTCCGTGCAAGATCAGAAGTTGTTGATGCGGATAAATCCGGACTCTTGGCACGCGATTGCGTTGCATACAGTCACGTACGGCCAGGGGATGGCACTCGAGTACGTCGGTCAGCAGGGTCACGGCCTCGTCGCTGCACTCCGGAACGTCCACCCACACCAGCGTGTCGTCCCGCTCGAGAAGGTCGGCCACCTCCTCCAACGGGTGACTCTCGACCGTGCCGCCGGTCAACGACAGGACTCGGATCCCGGACATGCGATCAACTTAGACCTGAAAGAACCTCATGGGACTTTGCCTCTTTCCGAACAACACGTGAAAAGAGGCCCTGCGCGACCGCTTCGACACGCTCCGTCAACCTAATTGACGTGCGAATCGGCCGTCTTGCTGTGGCGCCTCAGCCGTTAAGGCGGAAATCAGCTCGGCACGCTCAACTGCAATCGAGAAAGCTATATGGTGACCTCCGCCGCCGAAACGGTGCCGGAGGACCTCGCCCGCCTCCGCCGATCCCCCCGATGAACGAGGACGGACACGTGTTGAAGTCACGCCGCGGTCTCCTTGCCGCCGGCCTAGCCGTCGCCGTGGTCGGCGCCTTGGGCGTTGCCTCGACTATGAACGCGGGCGCGGAACAGGTCTCCGGTGACCAGGGTGCCGCCAAGGCCCCCGTCGCCGACCAGGCCGATGCCCCTGCCGTGTCGACACCGCCGGCCAAGCTGCCCTGGGGCGACAAGCCGCAGCGTGTGCGCCGGGGCCGAGACGGCGCCTCCAGCCGCTCGCTCAAGGCTCAGGGTCTGCAGGCCGCCTCCGACCACAACGCACACACCCTCGACTTCGCACCCAAGGGCCGGTCGACCAGGACCAGCGTCCTGCGGTCCGAGAAGACCGACGTGCAGCCGCCCGCACCGGCCGCGTCGCCCTCGACCACCACCACGACGACCGCGCCCGACGACTCGACGACGTCGCCCACCACGTCGTCCACGACGAGCCCGGCCGCCGACCCGACCACGGCGGCCGCGACCACCTCCCCGGCCTCGCCGTCGACGTCGGCCGCGGGGGTCGCCCCGCTGGCCGCCAGCAGCACGCCGAACGCGGTCAGTTCCACCACGCCGCCGGTCACCGGCAACAACGGCGCGGCGAGCAAGAGTGTCAACTTCCTCTACAGCGTGGCCTCGCAGGAGCAGAAGGCCGACGGTCTGTACGCGTCGGTCGACATCAAGAAGCCGACGCTGGCCAAGGGCGAATACCACACGCTCGCCGAGCTGGCCGTGCAGACGGACGACGGCTCGCAGACGGTCGAGGTCGGCTGGAACGTCGACCGCTCGGTCAACGGCGACGACGACCCGCACCTCTTCGTCTTCCACTGGATCAACGGCGAGCCGACCTGCTACAACGCCTGCGGCTTCCAGCAGTTCGACGGTGGTGCCAAGCCGGGCGACACGCTGCCGGTCGACACCCTGAAGAAGTTCGGCATCGAGCACGTCAACAACGCCTGGTGGATCGCGTACGACACGAACTGGGTCGGCAACTTCCCGGACAAGCTCTGGAACGAGCAGGGTGTCGACGACTTCACCTACGGCTCGTACTTCCAGGCGTTCGGTGAGGTCGCGGCCCCGACCTCCACGCCCTGTTCCCAGATGGGCAGCGGCGTGAAGGTCGGCGACCCGTCGGGGGCGGCGGCCCGGATGGGCAACCTCACGTACATCAACGGTCCGACGGTCAACATGTACATGCGAAGCACCAACCTCGTTTACGGCATGAGCTCGATCAAGAACTCGACCAGATCGTTCATGTACGGCGGACCGGGCGCCTCCGACCCCGAGAAGAGTTCTACCGACACCGTGAAGCCGGCCTGCTGACAGGTCACCCACGACACGATGCCCGGTCCCGGCGAGGGGGATCGGGCATCGTCCGTTTCCCCAGGGGGTTGCCGGGGCGCTCCCAGGACGGAATTGGCTGCCTCGCGATCGAACCGGAAACCGGCGGGGGGTGTAATACCCAGGACGGGGCCGTGAGTTCGAGAGGCAGGCCGGATGAGGCGACGGGGTAGCCCCGACGAGGAGCTGATGACCGCGCTCTATACCGAGCACTACGCGGTCCTGCTCAGCTTCATCCTGCGTTACGTGCACGACCGGCACCGGGCCGAAGACCTGGTGCAGGAGACGCTGCTGCGGGCGTGGAAGCACATCGACCACCTGGACAGCGACCCCGGCCGCACCCGGTCCTACCTGCTGACGATCGCCCGTAACGTGGTGACCAACGCCTGGCGGGCCGAGCAGCGCCGCCCCCACCTGGTCGCCGACGAGGCCGCGGTGGCGTCCGTGCCCTCGGCCGACAACGTCGATCAGCTGGTCGAGGGCTGGCTGGTCGCCGAGGCGCTGGAGCGGCTCTCGGCCGATCACCAGGCGGTGGTCCGGGCCATGTACTACGAGGGCCAGAGTGTCGCCGACGCGGCCCGGAAGCTGTCGGTGCCCGAGGGCACAGTGAAGTCGCGGGCCTATTACGCGGTGCGGGCCCTGCGAACCGCCTTCGAGGAGATGGGGGTCCTGCGGTGAGCGCCGAACACGACGACCTGCGCCGGCTCCTCGGCGGTTATCTGCTCGGCGGCCTCGACGAAGCCGACACCGACCGGCTCGACGCTCACCTGCGCGACTGCGACGACTGCCGCACCGAGCTGGACGAGCTTGCCGCCGTACCGGAGCTTTTGAAGCGTTTGCCGGAAGCCCAGCGGGCCGGGGGCGACGGCGCGCAAGCGCCGGTCAGCCTGGCCACCCGGCCGAGTGCGGAGAACATCGAGGGCCTGCTGCGGAAGATGCGGGCCGAGCGTTCCCGGGAGAGCCGCACGGCACGCGTACGCTGGCTGGCCGCGGCCGCCGTGGTGGTGGTCGCGGCCGCCATCGGCTTCGGGGTGGTCCGCGGCAGTCATCAGCAGCAGGCCCCCGAGGCGTTGCCCAGCCCGCAGCTGGTCACGGCCCAGTTCGAGCCGGCGGCGGGCAGCAGCATGACCGGTCAGGCGACGCTCACCCCGAAGACGTGGGGTGTCTCGGTCTCGCTCGAGGTGACCCGGTTGCAGGGTGACGGGCCGTTCCTCTGCCAGGTGCACGACGACGAGGGCAAAGTGATCGAGCAGGCCGCGGCGTGGGGGCCGACGCCGACCGGCAATGCCAAGGTGATCGGCGCCAGCTCCATCCAGCTGCGCAACGTCAGTGAGATCACGGTGGCCGACCGCAACGGCCACCTGCTCGGAACGGCCAACGTCAACTAGGTCACCCGGCGGAGTTTCACCAGGTAGGTCTGGGCGACCACGACCAGGGCCAGGAACGCCCCGCTGATCACCTGCTGCCAGTTGCTGTTGAGGTTGCCGACCTGGTTGATCAGGTTTTGGATCACGCCGAGCAGCAGCACACCGGCGACGGTGCCGGCGATCGTGCCGGCGCCGCCGGTCAGCAGGGTTCCGCCGATCACCACCGCGGCGATCGCGTCGAGTTCCATGCCGCTGCCGAGCACGGTCACGCCGGAGCCGAGCTTGGCCGCGTTGATCGCCCCGGCCAGCCCGGCCAGCAGGCCGGACATCACGTATACCCAGACCTTGGTGCGGCGGACGGCGATGCCCATCAGGGCCGCGGCGTCCTCGCTGCCGCCGAGTGCGTAGACCGCGCGGCCGAACCGGGTGCGGGCCAGCACGACCATCCCGGCCACCACCAGCGCCGCGGCCAGCCACACCGGATAGCCGAGGCCGAGGAACGAGCCGTTGCCGAAATGAGCGAACGGCCGGCTTCGGACCAGGTAGGTCTGCGAGCCCTCTTGGCTGATCGCCCGCATCAGGCCGCGGGCGCCGAGCAGGGCGGCCAGGGTGACGATGAACGGCGCCATCCGGGTGTACGCGATGAGCAGCCCGTCGACCAGCCCGATCGCCCCGCACACCAGCAGCGGGGCGGCGAACGCGGCGAGCCAGCCGTACTGGGAGGCCCAGGCCGCGACGACGCCGCCGAGCACGTAGAGCGATCCGACCGACAGGTCGATGCCGCCGGTGATGATCACGAAGGTCATGCCGAGGGCGATCAGCATCGGTGGCGCGGCCGCGACCAGGATCGTCGCCGCGTTGTCGAAGCTGCGGAAGTTGGGGAAGGCGGCCACCGACATCACGACCACGACCACGAGCACGGCGAGCGCGCCCTGGCGTTGCACGGTTCCGACGATCCGATCGGTGCGCTCGGCCCGGCGGACGTCCTCGACAACGATCGTCGCGGGATCGGTCACGATCATCGGGTCTTCCTTTCCCGGGCCACGTAGACCGCGATCAGGATGATCACGGCCTGGACCATCTCGGTCGTCGACGGCCGCAGGTTGTGCTTGATCATCGTGGCGATCACCAGTTGCATCAGGAGGGCGCCGGCGACCGTGCCGACGACGCGCACCTTGCCGCCGGTGAGCGGGGTGCCGCCGACCACGACCGCGGTGATCGCGGACAGTTCGATCAGCAGGCCGACCGACGAGGCGTCGCTCGACTGGATGCGGGACACCGACAGCAGCCCGGCGATCGAGGCGAGCACCGAGCAGACCACGTAGACGGTGATCAGGACCCGTTGGACCGGCACGCCGGCCAGCTCGGTCGCGGGGCGGTTGCCGCCGATGGCGAGCAGCCGGCGGCCGAACACGGTGCGCCGCACGACGAACGCGACCACCGCCACCAGCAGCGCGGCGATCCAGACCAGCACCGGGATGCCGAACAGGTCGCCCGAGCCGAGATAGAGGAAGTTCGAGTCGTGGATGTCCCGGAGCCGGCCCTTCGAGATGACCACGGCCAGGCCCCGGCCGCCGACGAACAGCGCGAGCGTCGCCACGATCGGTTGCAGCCCGACCTTCGCCACGAGCACGCCGTTGATCAGGCCGACGACCACGCCGGCGGCCAGTGACACCAGAATCGCGGCGACCACGCCGTACCCCAGATAGAGCGGGATGAACGCGGCCGCGAGCGCCATCACCGAGCCGACCGAGAGATCGATGCCCTCGGTGCCGATCACCAGTGCCATGCCCAGCGCGACGATGACCACCGGCGCGACCTGGATCAGCTGGATGCGCAGGTTGCTCCAGGTCAGGAAGTACGGCGTGAAGAAGATGTTGTAGAGCCCCAACAGGGCGATGGCCAGGTACACGCCGTATTTCGAGAGCCGGGTCAGGTCGAGACCGGGCCGGGCGGTGACGGCTTCGCCGGTCATGACGGGTCTCCCGCGATCGTGGCCAGCAGATCCTCGGTCGTGACGGCGTCGCCGGTCAGGGTGCCGACGACCACGCCGTCGCGCAGCACCACCACCCGGTCGGCGCCCTCGATCAGCTCCTCGGCGTCCGAGGAGACCAGCACGACGCCCAGGCCCTCGGCGGCCAGTTCGTCGATCAGCGACTGCACCTCGGCCTTGGCGCCGACGTCGATGCCGCGGGTCGGCTCGTCGAGCAGCAGCACCTTGGGGCCGGTGGCCAGCAGCCGGGCCAGCAGCACCTTCTGCTGGTTGCCGCCCGAGAGGTCGCCGACCAGTTGGTCGGGGCTGGACGCCTTGATCCGCAGGCGGGTCATGTACTTCTCGACGATCTCGTCGATGCGCTTGTCGGACACCAGGCCCAGGCGCGACATGCGGGGGAGCACGGCGAGCGCGATGTTCTCGCGTACGGAAAGGCCGGCGACGATGCCCTCGGCCTTCCGATCCTCCGGTTGCACCGCGATGCCCGCCTTGACCGCCTGGACCGTGGTCGGCCGGCCGAGGGAAGCGCCGTCCACCTCGACCTCACCGGCATCCAGCGGATAGGCGCCACCGATCGCCTTGATCGTCTCGCTCCGGCCGGCGCCGAGCAGGCCGCCGAGCCCGACGACCTCGCCGGGCCGCACCTCGAAGGTGACCTCGTGCAGCTTGTGCCGGTCGGTCAGGCCGGTGGCCCGCAGGATGGGTGCAGCCTCGCTGCCGGTGGCGTCGCCGGAGAAGGCCGTCGAGCCCTCGGTGACTTCCCGGCCCAGCATGAGTGAGACCAGCCGGATCCGTTCCAGGTCGGCCAGCCGGCCGGTGTGCACGACCTTGCCGTCCCGCAGGATCGTCACCGCGTCGCAGATGCGATAGAGCTCGTCCAGCCGGTGGCTGACGTAGACGATGCCGATGCCCCGCTCGTGCAGCGTGCGGATGACGCCGAAGAGCGTCTCCACCTCGCGCGGCTCGAGCGACGAGGTCGGCTCGTCCATGATCACGACCTTGGCGTCGACCATCACCGCCCGGGCCAGCGCGACCATCTGCTGCGCTCCGAGCGGCAGCGTCCCCAGTGGACGGCCGACGTCGGTCGTGACGCCGTAGCCGGCCAGGACCTCGGTCGCCGCGCGTCGCATCCGGCGCTCGTCGAGCAGGCCGAACGCGGTGCGTGGCTCCCGCCCCAGGAACAGGTTGTGGGCGACGCTCATCAGCGGGACCAGGTTGACCTCCTGGTAGATCGTGGAGATCCCGGCCCGCTGGGCGTCCATCGGTGAGCCGAAGGTCACCGCCTCACCGGCATAGCGCAGCTCACCGGCGTCCGGCCGGTAGACCCCGGTGAGCACCTTGATCAGAGTGGATTTCCCGGCGCCGTTCTCGCCGACCAGGGCGTGCACCTCACCCGGCTGGAGGGCGAAGGAGACCTGGTCGAGCGCGCGTACGCCGGGAAAGGTCTTGCTGACCCGGGTGACCTCGAGCATCTCAGTACGCGCTGTTGACGTCGGTCTTGGCGTTGCTCTCGTCGTACTGCCGGTCCTGGATGACGATGTCCTCGCCGACCGGGGTGCCGCTCAGGAACTTGCTCGCGGTGTCGAACGCGAGCGGGCCGAACCGCGGGTTGGACTCGATGACCGCGCTGGCCCAGCCGTCGACGATGTTCTGCACCGCGCTCTTGGTGCCGTCGACCGAGACCACCTTGACGTCGCCGGCCTTCTTGCCCGCGCCCTTGAGCGCGGTGACCGCGCCGAGCGCCATCTCGTCGTTCTCGCCGTAGATCCCGTTGATGTCGGGGTTGGACTGCAGCAGTTGCTCGGTGACCTTCTGCCCGTCCTCCCGGGCGAAGTTGCCCGTCTGTTCAAAGACGATCTTCACATCGGGGGCGACTTTGGCGATCTCGTCCTTGAAGCCGCTGGTACGCAGCGTGGTCACGTTGTTGCCGGGCGCCCCGAGCAGGATCGCGACCTTGCCCTTGTTGCCCAGGGCCTTGGCCATCTCGTCGGCGGCCCGCTTGCCCTGCTCGGCGAAGTCCGACCCGATGAAGGTCAGGTAGTCCTTGCACGGGGTCGCGTTGATCTTGCGGTCGATCGTGATGATCGGGATGTGCTTGGCCGAGGCCTTGGCGAACACCGAGTCCCAGCCGTCCGAGTTCAGCGGCGCGATGACCAGCACCTGGACGCCCGAGTCGATCATCTGCTCGACGTCGCTGATCTGCTTGTTGAACTCGGAATTCGCGTTGGTCGCGGTCAGGTTGGTGATGCCCAGCTTGGCCGCCTCGTCCTTGATGGACTGGGTCTCGGTGATGCGGAACGGGTTGGCCTCCTTCTCCGACTGGGAGAAGCCGACCTTGGCCGTCTTGAGATCGATCTTGCTGCCGCCGTACTGGTCGATCGAGCAGGTCGGGCCGGCCGGAGCGGAGGCGACGACCTGGGCACCGGCCGACGCCGGAGCGGAACTGTTGCTGGCCGAACCGCTGTCCTCGGACTTGGCGCACGCACTGATCATGAGCAGGGCGGCACCTAGAGTGACGGCCGCAGGGCGCAATCGTCCCGGGTATGTACGCATGTTTTGAGCTCCTTGGTGGGTGTGACATCGGGGAGTAACCACCTGGAAACACATTCACGCACCATCAAACTTTTCCTGTCAAGCATGAGCACCAAAACCAATCACAACCGAACGCCGCTGACGGGCGTCGATGGGAACTGAGAACGGCTCAGATGGTGACGGTCGAGGTGCGCGCGAGGTCCCAGCGCGCGGACAACGCCAGGTAGAGGCTCCGGGCCTCCTCCGGGCGCTCCCCGCTGAGCAGGGCCGCATCCTCCAGCGCGACCGCCCGCTCGAACACCCGCCCGACCTGTCGGTAGTGCTCGGCCGCGGCCAGCGCCGGGCCCGGATCGCCGAGCAGCAGTGCCTGACAGCGCAGATTCGCCGCGTACGCCCGGGCCGGCCGGACCTCCCGGGCCGCCTCGGCGGCGCAGATCGCCGCCGCCTGTTCGGCAATGTCCGAACGCGACAGAGTGCGGGCGAGCCGCACGACGTCGGGCAGCCACTGGTGCCGCAACATCATCGGGGCGTACGCCGGCTGCAGCAGCGGCGCCAGCACCTCGAGCGCCTCCTCGCCCCGGCCCCGCTGCTGGGCCGCGAGCGACCGGGCGACCAGCAGGAAATCGCAGTTCTCCCGCTCGGCCTCGCTGGCCGGCACCGCGTCGGCCGCACCCAGATGCGCCGCGGCCAGGTCGGGGGCGTCGCGATGCAGGGCGATCAGCGCCGCCACCCCGTGCAGCAGCATCGTCACCGCGCCCGGCTCGCGCAGCCCGTGGAAGCCGATGCCCGGCGCGTCCTCGGTCACCGCGCTCACCTCGGCCAGCGCCTCGTCCCACCGGCCCAGCCAGTAGTCCTGCACCGCGGTCGCCACGTGCAGGCTGGCCGGCAGCCGGTGCTCGGTGGCGAACGCGACCGCGGTCTCCAAAGTGGTTTGAGCCTCGTCGAGACGGTCGAGATTTTGCAGCGAGAACAGCCGGTTGTCGAGCAGGTCGATGGTGGTGCCGGCGAGTTCCTCGTTACCCCGCACCACTTCCAGAGCACGGTCCACATTGGCCAGTGCTTTCTCGTGGTCGCGGCGGATCGAGCTCGTCATCCAGATCGTCTGCAGGGCGTACGCGCTCTCGTAGGGCTCGCCGGCCGCCATCGCCTCGGACAGCACGATCTCGGCCCGCCGCTCGGCCAGATCGAGATCGTCGAGGTCACCCCGGCGGAAATTGGCCAGCAGCACGCGATGCCGGGTGCGCCAGATCGTCGGCACGCCCGCGTCGTCGACCGCGTCGCGCAACATCGCCACCGCCTCGGCGATCTCACCCCGCCGGTAGCGCATGGTCGCCAGCAACTGCCGCATCTCGGCCTTGTCGGCCGGGTCGGTGGCGAGGGTCATCGCCTCCTCGGCCTCGGTCATCGGGTAGTGCTCGCGGCGGAACTCCAGGCGGACCAGGGCGACGAGCAACACACCGCGCTGCCCGGCCGACGGCAGGTCGGTGGCGAGCGTACGGCGGATCAGCTCCCCGGCGATCTGCGGCGCCCGGCGTACGACCTCGGCGTGGTGGTCGAGCAACCAGCCCAGCACCCAGCTGTCGACCACCGGGGTCTGCGCGGTCAGCTGCTCGGCGACCCGGGTCACCGGGCTCCCGCCGGCCGCCAGCACCTCCGCCGCGTGCCGGTGCAACCCGGCCCGCAGCGCCGGCGGCACGCTCTCGCCCAGCACCTCCCGCAGGTAGGGATGCCGGAACGCCAGGTCGGTTCCGCTGTCGACCAGCATGTTCGCGGTCAGCGCCTCCTCCAGCGCGCCGACCAGCTCCAGCGCCGAGCGCCCGGTCACCGCGACAACCTCGCTGACCGAGAACTCGAAGCCGAGCAGCGCGGCCAGCCGCAGCACCTCCCGGGTCTCCGGCGACAGCAGGTCGAGGCCCGCGTGCACGGCGTCGAGCAGCGTCTGCGGCGGGTCGACGGTCACATCCGGTGCGGTGTCGGCGCAGCCGCCGGCGACCTGGATCGCCTCCCGCTGCCGGAGCGCGCCGATCAGCTCGCGGGCGAACAGCGGGTTGCCGCCCGCCCGCGCCACCAGCGCACGCAGGTGCGGGCCGGGCGGGGCCCCGACCAGCGACTCGACGAGCCGGTCGATCTCGGGCGCGGCAAGGGGTTTCAATCTGACCGGCCACGGTTGGCGGCCCTGAACGGCCCGGCGCAGCGTGGCCAGCCGCGGTTCCGTGCGCGCGCTCGCGACCAGCAACAACGGGAGGCGAGAGGTGAGCGACAACAGGCGCTCCCACACCCGTACGGTCGCCGAGTCGGCCCACTGCATGTCGTCGACGATCAGCACCAGAGGGGTGGCCGCGCACGCCCCGCGCACCGCGGCCACAACCTGGTCCTCGGCCACCGCGGGCTCGGCGACCGGGCTGCGCGGCCGCCGCGACGCGGTCTCCAGGCCGAGCGCCCGCGACAGCACCTGCAGAGGGACACGCGAGCCCAGCTGATCGGCCGCGCCCCAGGCCACCCGGCATCCGGCGTCGGCCGCGTCGGCGAACGCGAGGATCAGCAGCTCGGTCTTGCCGATGCCGGGTTCGCCCTCGATCCAGACCGCCGACCCGCCGCCCGCGGCCGCCGTGCGCACCAGGCCCCGCAAGCGGTCGATCTCGGCCGACCGTCCGAACGAGTCGCGCCCGTCCAGCCCGTCCCGCAACGCCTTGGCGACCGCGGTCGGCACCACGGTGCGGGACGGCTCGGGCACCGGGATCGCCGCCGGCCGCTCGGCCGACCCGGCCAGCACCTGGCGTTGCAGGTCGCGCAGCGCCGGCCCGGGCTCGATGCCGAGCTCGGCGACCAGGGTGCGGCGGGCCGCCCGGAAAACCTCGAGCGCCTCGGCGTGCCGGCCGGCCCGGTGCAGCGCCCGCATCAGCAACTCGTGGAGCGGCTCGTGCAGCGGGTTGTCGCGGACCAGGCCGGTCAGCTCGGCGACCAGGCCGTCGTCGCCGCCCTCGTCGAGCAGGATGCGGGCCCGCTGCTCGGCCGCGGCCAGACGCAACTCGGCCAGGCGCTGACGGTCCAGCTCCAGGAAGGGTCCGGCCAGGGTCGCGTACGCGTCGCCGCGCCAGAGCGCGAGCGCCTCGTCGAGCCGGTCGGCCGCCTCGTGGCCCCGGCCCGCGGCGAGCAGCTCGGCGGCGATCGCCCGCAGCCGCTGGAACCGGCTGGCGTCCAGGTCGTCCGGGGCGACCCGCAGCAGGTATCCGCCCGAGGCCGAACTGAGCATGCCCGGTTCGAGCCCGCGCCGGAGCCCCGACACGTACGTGTAGACGCTGCCGGCGGCGGTCGCCGGCGGCGAGTCGCCCCAGATCGCGTTGATCAGCTCGTCGCGGCCGACCAGCCGTCCGGCGTGGGCGGCGAGCACGGCGAAGACGGCCCGCTGCCGCCCGGGACCCAGGTCGATCTCGAGCTCGTCCACCCAGGCACGCACCGGACCGAGCACGCAGATGCGCAACGCGTTCGGCACGTGTCCTCCCGGGTCAGTGAATGCCAACTTCACGGGTGACGGCCCGGGTGTCAATGGATAACGGAAACCGGACGGACGGGCACTCCTGCTTCGTCCCGCTTCCGCCGTCCTTCGGACCTCTGGTGAACTGGGCTGTCATCCTTCACGGAGGCATGAAGGATCCATGAAGATTCTCTGAAGGAGCTTCTCCGAGACTGACCTCACTTCGCTACTGGGAGGTGGAGTCATGGAACAGGTCCGGGTCTCGTTGCAGGCGACCGATCCGCTCAGCCACGCCGGTCTGGCCGCGCTGATGCAGTACCGCACCGACGTCACCGTGCTGCGCCCGGCGCAGCGCGCCGAGGCCGACGTGCTGGTGATGGCGGCCGAACGGCTCTCCTCCGACGTGGTCGCCTCGCTGCGCCGGGCCGGAACCGAGTCGGGCATTCCGGTGGTGCTGGTGGTCCAGGAGATCGCCGAGGCGGAACTGCTCACCGCGGTCGAGTGCCGGGTGGTGGCGATCCTGCCCCGGGCGGCGGTCACCGCCGAACGGCTCGCCCACAGCGTGAAGGCGGCGGCCGCGGGCGGTGGCGTGATGCCCCCCAACCTCGTCGGTGAGCTGCTCAAACACGTCGAGCGCATGCAGCGCGACGTGCTCACCCCGAACGGGCTCAACCCGTCCGGCCTGACCCCGCGCGAGATCGACGTCCTCCGCCTGATGGCCGACGGCTTCGACACCAACGAGATCGCCGGCAAACTCTGCTATTCCGAGCGCACGGTCAAGAACGTCATCTACGGCGTCACCCACCGCCTCAAGCTCCGCAACCGTTCCCACGCCGTCGCCTACGCCCTGCGGGCCGGCATGATCTAGCGCCGGGCCAGGGCGGCCTGGCACCGCTCGACGTGCTCGGCGACCCGGTCGGCCAGCATGGCCGGAAGGTCGGAATCGAGCGCGACGACGTCGTCGTCGGCCGCGGCCTTCCGGAACGCGCCGGGAAGCAGAGCGGCGAGCTCGCCGACCCGAGCGACGACCCGCTCCGGATCGAGCCCGTTTCGCTCGGCGAAGGTCGCCCAGCGGCGTCCGGTGATGGCGGTGACCCGGTATTCCGTGCCGATCCGCATGGCCAGCCGCAGCTTCGGCAGGTGCACGTCGTCGTACGGCAGGATGCTGGCGACGTCGTAGAGCGGAGCGAGCCGGACCTGCCAGGCGGTGATCAGCAGTGAGTAGTTCTTGGCGTGCGCATCGGTGCCGGCGATCAGCCAGTTCAGCGCCAGGGCGTCGACGAAGCGGCCGACCTCGGTCTCGGCCACGGTGGGCGGGCCGACCGCACGCCGGATGAGCGCCACGATCTGCTCCGGTGAGGGGCCTCCCTCGTTCTGATATTTGGTCGTCGGCAGCACACCGAGCGACTGGCAGATGTCCTCCTGATGCACGCGCACCACGGAGCCGCGGGGACCGGAGCGGCGGTCGTAGCGCTCGATCACGATCGCCCGCTCGCCGGCGAACGAGCGGACACTCGTCGAGGCGGTACGCAGGCCGGCCAGCCGGGCCGCCCGCAGGCACAGATGCTCGTTGAGGTCGTGGTCGTCGAATCCGGTGATCGCGGGCTTGAGGATGTGGGTGGTCGGCACCACCCCGGACGGATCACCCCACTGCCCGCTGATCGCGTCCCAGTGCAGGGCGGTCTTGGCCTGCGCTCCGGCGAGGCTGAACTGCCCGCCGCTCGAGAGGTGCCAGGCCGAGGAGTCGCGGCGCAGCGCCCGCAGCCGGCCGGCGACCTGCTCCTCGGTCAGCGGCTCGACCGAGCCCAGGCCGGCGAGCATCACCCGGAGCCGATCCGGTCCGACGAACTGCACCGCGCCCGCGCAATCTTCGCCGACATGGTTGAGCAGCGCGAACGGGTTGCCGGCCGAGACGTGGAAGTCGCGGCCCCACCGCTCCAGCACGCCGTCGTTGTCGGGCAGGAGGCCTCGGCAGAAGGCGCGCACCTCGGGACCGTCGTGATCAGCGGCGGACAACGGCATGGACAGGGACAGCGGCATCGCATCGGGCGACTGCCGATAGTCGTGGTCGTAGGAGAACGTGAGCTTGCCGCCCGCGCTCTGGGTGAGGGTGCCGATCCGGACTCCGCCGAGCACGGCCACCAGGGTCCGGGTCGTTGACTGCTGGGCGGCGGTCGTCGGAGGCTCCAAATAGGTGTCGAGGTCGAAGTTGGTGGTCGATCCCGGCTGCACGTCGACGAACTGGCCCAGCGCGGCGATGACTCGCAAGGCCAGCCCCAGCTCGACCGAGGGCTTGCCGGCCTCGAGGTCGGCCAGCCAGCGTCGGCTGACCCCGGCCGCCGCGGCCAGATCGGTCTGGTTGAAGCCGGCCACCCGGCGCTGCTCGCGGAGGTATCTGCCCAGGTTGCCGGGGCTGTCGATGCGCATCCGAGTGCTCCTTCCGCAGTTGAGAGCGGACTTGCACATCGTAGGGCGCGGTGGCATTCGTGCACAGTATTAGGAACGAACGCGCACATCGGAATTGCTGTGCGAGTACGTGCACGAGATCAGGTGCCGAGGCCGGTGGCGAATTTGCGCTTCAGCGGGGCGATGGCGTTGACCGTGCGCAGGGCGGTGCGGAAGGCGAGGCGGGCGGGGCGGTTGCCGGAGGCGCCCATCCGGGCATTGCGCAGGGACTTCGCGACCGCGGCGAAGCCGTAGCCGCGCATCTGCTCCTCGTAGCTGTGCACGGCCGGGAGCAGGTCGTCGGCGAGTAGGGCGCGTCGCAGCAGGTCGGCGTCCCGCAGCGCGGTGTTGGCGCCGATGCCGGCCATCGGGGTCATGTTGTGGACGGCGTCGCCGAGCAGGGTGACCGGGCCCGTCTCCCACGGGCCGACCGGGGTGGCGCTGCGGACCCGGATCGCGTTGATCGTGTCGGGGTCGGAGCCGCCGATCAGGTCGCGCAGGCCGGGTGCCCACCCGGTCGTGCGGTCGAGGACGAGCCGGCGCAGATCGCCGCCGGCCAGCGTTTCCACGCCGGGCGGGAAGGTCGCGGTCGCATCCGAGAAACCCCAGATCGCGTACGCCGTGGAGCGGTCGAGCAGGAACGACTGCGGTGCGCCCGCTGTCGTCACGGCGGCCCGGTCGGGGTGCCAGACCGACGTGAACAGAGAACCGCGTCGACCCGGCAGCACCAGGTTGGTGTCCTCGGTGAGGACCCGTGGCAGGGCCGGGTCCGGGAGGCGGTGCTTCCCCGCGATCGCCAGAACGCCGGTGTCGATCCTCTCGGCGTGCGGAAGGAGCTGACGGCGTACGCGTGAATTGGCGCCGTCGGCGCCGACCAGCAGATCGCCCGTCGCCGTGCCGCCGTCCGTGAAATGCGCGGTGACGCGCCCGTCGGGCCCGAGCGTGTAGCGCTCGAACTCGGCACCCAGCCGGAGCACGTCGTCGCCGAGGCCGGTGAGCAGGGCCTCGCGGAGCCCGAGCCGGCTGGCGCCGTAGTGACCCTCGGCCGGACCGGTCTCCGGCAGGATCTCGGACGCCGTGTATCGCAGCAGGTCACGCAGTTGCTCGGTGACGAAGCCGAACCCGCCGCCGCTCACCGACACCGTGTCCAGGAAGCGCTGCCAGGCCTCCGGTGGCAGGCAGTCGTGCAGGGCCCGGCTGCCGTGCGGATTGATGTGGATGCGGTATCCCTGCAGCCAGTCGGTGCGGGCCCGGGTGCGCTCGAAGACGGTGACCCGGACGCCGCTGCGGCGCAGGCCGTGGGCCAGGCAGAGCCCGCCGATTCCGCCGCCGATCACCAGTACATGGATTTCGCTCATGCGATCGAGTCTCAGATGGATAAGTGACTTTGTCAAACGTCTGCATGATTAGTTCACCTGCTACCGTGATCACCGTGACGCAGCCCCGCCGGTCGCCGCGCGGACCGGACCGCAAACGCGATCCCGAGCGCACCCGCGAGCGCCTGCTCGAAGCGGCCCTGGTCGAGTTCGGCGAGCACGGCTACGCCGGTGCCCGGATCAGTGCGATCGCCCGCCGGGCCGGGGTCAACCAGCAGCTGATCTCGTACTACTTCGACGGCAAGGAGGGCCTGTTCAAGGCCCTGCAGAGCCGCTGGCGCGACACCAGCGCACAGGCCAACGACCCCGGGCGAGGACTGGCCGACGTGGTCGCCGAGTTCCTGCGGATCAACGCGGACAACCGGCCCTGGGCCCGCATGCTGATCTGGGGCGGCCTGGCCGACAGCACGCCCGACGACGAGCCGTTCTTCCTCGGCATGGTCGACGACCTGCGTCGCCGCCAAGAGGCGGGCGAGATCTCGGCCGACCTCGATCCGGCCCACCTCATGCTGCTGCTGTTCGGTGCGGTGCTGGCGCCGACCGTGGTCCCGCACGTCGCGCGGCAGTTCACCGGCCTCGACCCGGAGTCGGACGAGTTCCGCGAGACCTACGCGGCCCAGCTGAGACTCGTGATCGCGCGGCTGGGCGAGCCCGGCTGAAACTCGTTGTCGCCCGGCCGGCCGGCCCGGTTCAATGACGCGCATGAGCCCGAGTCTGATCGTTGCGCCCAAGCTCCGGCCCGGTGACAAGGTCGCCGTCGTCTCGCCCTCGTTCGCCGCGCCCAGCCGGTTTCCCGAGATGCATGAGCTCGCCATGCGCCGGATCCGGGACGAGCTCGGGCTGGAGCCGGTCGAGTTCCCGGCCACCCGCAAATACGGCTCGTCGCCGGCCGAGCGCGCCGCCGACCTGATGGCGGCCTGGGCCGACCCGTCGATCCGGGCGGTCTTCGCGACGATCGGTGGCGAGGACCAGATCACCGTGCTGCCGCACCTCGATCCGGCGCCGTTCCGGGCCGACCCGAAGCCGTTCTTCGGCTACTCGGACAACACCAACCTGCTCAACTGGCTCTGGCTGCACGGCCTGGCCGCCTATCACGGCGGCTCGACCCAGGTGCACCTCGGCCGGGGCGCCGGCGTGGAGGCCCCGCACCTGGCGTCGCTGCGGGCGGCTCTCTTCGAGACCACCGACCTTCAGATCACGTCGGTCGAGAGCTTCAGCGACGAGGAGCTGAGCTGGTCGTCGCCGGAGGCGCTGACCTCAGCGGCGCCCGAGGTGCCGAGTCCGGGCTGGCAGTGGCACCGGCCCGACCGAGTGGTGACTGCGCCGACCTGGGGCGGCAACCTCGAGATCATGTCGTGGAACCTGGCCGCCAACCGGTGGATCCGGCCGTCCGCCGACTACGCCGGGTGCGTGCTGTTGCTGGAGACGTCCGAGGACATGCCGTCGGCCCAGGAGGTCTTCTGGATGCTGCGGAACGCGGGGGAGCGCGGGCTGCTCGAACAGTTCCCGGCCGTCGTGGTGGCGACGGCCAAGGCGAGTAACCAGAGGCACCGGCCGCCGCAGGAGGAGCGGCAGAAGTTCCGCGACGATCAGCGGGCGGCGGTGCTGCGGGCGCTGGAGATGTACAACCCATCGGCGATGGCGGTCTGCGGGGTCGATTTCGGGCACACGACACCGCAGTGGGTGCTGCCGTTCGGTGGCCGGATGACCATCGACGGGCCGGCCCGTACGATCACGGCGCACTTCTGAAGACCTCCAGGCGACGCCGGGCCGGAATGTCCTCGGGTCGCGCCGTCCTGATCACCGGGCCAGTCTGGCAAAGCGTTCCACCCGGCGGCCGATCGGCCTGACCGCCACCCGGGGGGCGTAGCGTCGGCGCCATGGAAGATCGCCTGGTCCGATACGGCACGGCCCCCGGTCGCTGGGTCCTGCTCGCCACCGTGCTCGGTTCAAGCCTCGCGTTCATCGACGCGACCGTGGTCAACATCGCCCTGCCGATGATCGGGCGCGACCTGCACTCGTCGGCCGCCGGTCTGCAGTGGACGGTCAACGGCTATGCGCTCAGCCTGGCCGCGCTGGTTCTGCTCGGCGGCTCGCTCGGTGACCGGCTCGGCCGCAAGCGGATCTTCATGATCGGCGTGGCCTGGTTCGCGGCGTCCTCGCTGCTCTGCGGCCTCGCCCCGAATATCGGCCTGCTGGTCGGTGCCCGCGTGCTCCAGGGCATCGGCGGCGCGCTGCTCACCCCGGGGGCGCTGGCCATCCTCGAGGCGTCGTTCGTGGCCGGCGACCGGGCCCGGGCGATCGGCGCCTGGTCGGGGCTCGGCGGCATCGGCGGCGCGCTCGGCCCGTTCCTCGGCGGCTGGCTGGTCGAGCTGGGCAACTGGCGCTACATCTTCCTCATCAACGTGCCGCTGGCGGTGCTCGTGCTCGCGGTGGCGGCCCGGCACGTACCGGAGTCGCGCAGCCCGATGGCAACGCAGAAGTTCGACGTGGCCGGGGTGCTCACCGGCGCGATCGGGCTCGGCGGACTCACGTACGGCTTCACCGCCTGGACCGCGCACGGGCCGGGTGATCCGGCGGTCTTGATCTCGTTGGTGGCCGGCGTGGCCGGGCTCGTCGCGTTCGTGCTCGGCGAGCGGCGCTCGAAGCACCCGATGCTGCCGCTGGACATCTTCCGGAGCAAGGCGTTCAGCGGGGCCAACCTGGTGACGTTCCTGGTCTACGCGGCCAACGGTGGCGTCTTCTTCCTGGTCGTGGTCAACCTCCAGGTGGTCGCCGGGTTCAGCCCGCTGACCAGTGGCATCGCGCTGTTGCCGGTGACCGTGCTGATGCTGCTGCTGTCCGCCCGCTCGGGCGCTCTCGGCCAGAAGATCGGGCCGCGCATCCCGATGACCGCCGGCCCGATCATCTGCGCGGTCGCGTTGCTGCTGATGAGCCGCATCGGCCCGGGCACGAGCTATGTGACCGGGGTGCTCCCCGCGGTGATCATCTTCGGTCTCGGGCTGTGCGCGCTGGTCGCGCCGCTCACGTCGACCGCGCTGGGCTCGCTCGACGACATGCACGCCGGAATCGCCTCGGGGGTCAACAACGCGGTCGCCCGGGCGGCCGGCCTGCTCTCGGTGGCGATCCTGCCGCTGGCCGCCGGCCTCGGCTCGGGCAACCTGACCGACGCGGCCGACCTGCACCCGGTCTACCGCAACTCGATGCTGCTCTGCGCGGCGTTGATGGTCGGCGGCGGCGTGCTGGCGTTCTTCACGATCCCCAACCGGCTCTCGAAGAACGAGCCCGACCCGGTGAAGACGTACTGCGATCCGTGCAGTCCGCCCGTGCATCCCTCCCGAACCGCCGCTTAATCTAAGAAAATGCGTGCAGCCGTCTTCACCGAACCCGGTCCCGTCGATGTCCTGAAGATCGTCGAACGCGAGATGCCGCCGGTCGGCCCGGGCGAGGTCCGGGTGCGGATCGTGCTCTCCGCGGTCAACCCGACCGACACCGGCACCCGGGCCGGGCGTGGCGTTCCGGACGGCGTCGAGCCGCCGCGGGTGCCCAACCAGGACGGCGCCGGCGTCGTCGACGAGATCGGCGAGGGCGTCACCGGCCTGCGGCCCGGCGACCGGGTCTGGCTCTGGGACGCCGGTTACGGCCGCGAGAACGGCACGCTTCAGGAGTACGTGACGGCGCCGCGCCGCCAGGTCGTGAAGATGGGCGACGACGTGCCGTTCGAGGTCGGCGCGGCCCTGGGCATCCCGGCCCTGACCGCGCACCGGTGCCTGACCGTCGCCTCGGACGGGCCGGCCCGGCTCGCCCCGGGCGCGCTGTCCGGCCGGACCGTGCTGGTCGCGGGCGGGGCGGGCGCGGTCGGCAACGCCGCGATCCAGCTCGCCAAGTGGGCCGGCGCGGCCGTGCTGACCACGGTCAGCTCCCCGCAGAAGGCCGAGCTGGCGGCCGCCGCCGGGGCCGACGCGGTGATCAACTACCGCGAGGAGGATCTGGCGGCCCGGGTGCGCGAGCTGGCGCCGGGCGGAGCCAACGTGATCGTCGAGGTCAACACCGACAACCTCGAGGCCGACCTCGACGCGGTCGCGCCGGGCGGCAACATCGCGATCTACGTGGGCGGCAAGTTCTCGGTGCCGTCGTTCAAGGCGATGCTGAAGAACGTCAGCCTCGATTTCGTGCTGACCTACACGACCACCGACGCCGAGAAGGAGGCGGCGGTCGCGGCCGTCGCCGAGGCGGTCGACGCGGGCGCCTTCCGGGTTGGTGAGCGGGCCGGGTTGCCGATCGTGCGGTTCGGGTTCGAGCAGGCCGGTGACGCGCACGCCGCGGTCGAGCAGCACGTCACCGGCAAGGTCGTGATCGAGATCAGCGAAGGCTAGGCCCGGTCCGGGCCAGCAGGACGTCGGCGACCCGCTCGACGCCCCGGCCGTCCACCGCTTCCCAGGCCCGCACCGCCAGCGCGGCCCGAGAGCCGGGCAGGGTCAGCAGCTCCCGCAGCACGGCGACCGACTTGTCGGTGAACTGCCCGAGCCGGCCCAGCCCGGCCGCGTAGCCGTGCGCGATCGTCCGCTCGTAGCCCAGGATCTGGTTGTCGACGACCCAGACGAGCGCCGACGCGAGCCCGAGGCAGAGCAGTTCCCAGGTCGACGTGCCGCTGGCGCTGACCGCGAGATCGGCGCCGGCCAGCAGCTTGGGCAGGTCGTCGGTCGGCGCGATGATCTCGAAGTGCTGGCCCGGCCCGGCCTCGACCGCGATCAGGTCGGCGCGCAGGCTCTCGTCGGCCGCCACCACGGTCGCGTCGAAAGCCACCCCGGTCGCGGTGAGCAGGCGGGCGATCTGGGGGGCCGCCCGGTAGGCGTCGGTGCCGCCGAAGAAGGCGACCACCTTGGGCGTACGCGACGTGAGGTGCACCGGCGCCTCGAGCGGGCGCAGTTGCCGCACCGACGTCCGCAGCAGCGCGTAGTCGAGCCCGGCCAGGCCGATCGCGTCGTCGGTGGTGATCGCCGCGTCCAGGTTCTGGTCGACGTAGATGTCCGCGGTCTGGCCCCGGAAGTCGCCGTCCACGACGGCCAGCACCGGCCGCCCGGTCCGGCGCACCGCGACGCTGTGCTCGGTCGGCAGGGTGTACGAGTCGATCACGAGCGCGTCCAGGTCGAGCCGCTCGCAGGCGGCGACCAGCCCGACCGGGTCGTAGGGCGCCGGATGCCAGGGCAGGCCGCGCCGGGTGAGCTGCTGCTCGGCCCAGGCGAGGCCGCCCAGGTCGCTGAGGAACTTCACCGCCACGCCGCGCTCGATCAGTTCCTCGGCCAGCGCGACGCAGCGCACCAGATGCCCGACGCCGCGCCGAGCCCCGGCGTCCGTCCTGATTCCGACCGTGACGGTCATGCTGTGCACCTTGGCATGCTCTTCTGGCCCTCGCCTTCAGCGCCGTCTTCAGGTCCGGCTGGGTGCCGCTCGGTGCAGTCGATCATGCCTGGATGAGAGCTTTCTGCTCGACGTGCGCGTTGAGCAGCACCAAATCGGGCTGGCCGGCCAGCCAGTCGGCGAGCTCGCGCACCTCGACCGGCTCGTCGCCGAAGTGGCCGATGATCGCCTCGATCAGCTTCCAGTCGTCCTCGGTGTCGAGGGTCAGCCGCAGGTGCGAGAGGTCGGGCTGCATGGTCAGCCCGATCACGTCGAAGTCGTCCGCGTGGGTGTAGATGTACGAGGTCACGTGCGTGCGGTGGTGGTCGGTGGCGAGCGTGTCGATGCCCTTGAGCACCGGCGTACGCACGATCTCGACGTCGAGCCCGCGGGGGAGCGTGCGGGCGATCGAGGTGGTCAGGTAGTCGACGCCGGCCGCCTCGAAGACCCGCGCGGCCATCGCGACCAGGCGGGAGTCGAGAAGCGGGCAGTCGGCGGTGAACCGCATGACGTTGTCGCTGTCGTGGGTCTCGAGTACGCCGAGGAAGCGGGTCAGCACGTCGTCGACCGGGCCGCGGTAGCAGTCGACGCCGATCGTGGCGCACTCCGCCTCGACCGCGTCGTCGATCGCCTCGGTGGTGGTGGCGACGACCAGGTCGTCGATGACGCCGCTGGCCCGGGCCGAGCGCACCACGCGGTCGAGCACCGTGCGCCCGGCCAGCTTGCGCAGCACTTTGCCGGGCAGCCGGGTCGAGCCCATTCGGGCCTGGATTATGCCGAGGGTGGTCATGGATTTCCTTTGCGGAGGTGGGTGCGTGCCCGGCGGGCGGCCCGCAGGCCGAGCCGCGCGACACGGTAGGAGAGGTTGCCGCTGAAGGTTTCGATCTTGATTTGAGCGTCCCGGAGCTGGTCGTCGCGCTTGGCGAGTTCGGCCTCGTACCACTGCACCTGCGAGGTGGCGTCGGCCAGCCGCCGGTGCAGGGCCCTCAGCTGCTCTTCGTGCTCCCGGCGGGAGTCGGGAGCCGGTGGCTCGCCGGCCGGGGCCGGCACCGGGGTGCCGGCCGGGAGTCCGGCCGCGCCCCGCAGGATCGCGGTGAGGGTGTCGAGATCGGTGGCGGCCGGCCAGGGGTGGGGATATACCCCGCCGAGCAGGATCTGCCCGAACCGGCGCAGCGCGTCCTCGGTTTCGGGGACGGCCGGGTCGAGCCGGGCGAAGCGGTCGTGGTCGACGACTACGTTGTCGGCGGTCCACGTGGGTAGCGTGGCCATCCAGCCGGTGAGCAGCCGGCGCAGCGTCGGCAGGTCGTGCCGCAGGGCCGCGCCGAGCAGCAGTTCTTCGAGCAACCGGCCGGCCGGTATCGGGCCGTCCGGGGCCTCGCCGCGGACCGCGCGGCGGGTCCAGCCCGCCTCGCCGTCCGGGCCGACTTCGAAGATCGATCCGCTGAAGGTGAGCGCCGGCGGCAGGTTGAGGACCAGGGCCGGCCGGGGGGCGCGGTAGGCGACGACCACCCAGGCGGCGGCCAGCTCGGCGCCGAGGCCGCCTCGCACGGCCGCGGCGGCCAGCCGCCGGGGATCGGAGAGCACGCTCTTTTTTTCGTACGCCCGGGAGACCGCGCTCGCGGCGACCGCGGCCAGGGCGTCGACCGGGCCGTCCTCGAGCGCGTTCGGGGTGGCGATCAGGGTCGGCGCCTCCGGGAGGGGCCAGGCCGCTCCCAGCCAGTCGACGGCCAGGCCCTCGGCCGCCAGCCGGGCGGCCAGCCGGGTCGGGTTGCCGGGCTTGGTGTCGAACTCGCCGAGCGGCCGCCACGCCGCGTCGTCCTGGGCCGCGGTCGGGGATGCCGGGTCGACCAGCCGGTGCACGCCGAGCTCGTTCTCGACCGCGAGCAGCAGCATGCCGCCCGGGCGCAGGGTCCGTTTGAGCACCTGCAGGGTCTCCGACCAGTCGTACTGTGGACCCTCGACCGAGCAGAGCCGGTCGAGGCCGTCCAGCGCGACGACCACGTCGTACCGTTCGACGTCGGTGAGCTTGGAGATCGTGCCGCACTGCACGTCGAGCCCGCGCGCGTCCAGCTCGATGGCCTCGGGCTGGGACCGCAGCAGGCAGGTCACCCGGGTCCGGGCGGCCAGGGTCTCGACCAGGCCGGCCGCGTGCGGGCCGGCGACCAGGACGTCCGCCCCGGCCGGCAGCTGGTCGGCCAGGTAGCCGTAGAGCGCGCCGCCGGCCGGTGCGCGCACCTCGGTGAAGGCGGGCATCTCCCCGCCGATCATCCGGATCATGCCGCCGCCGTCCGTTCGTCGCTCCACCCGATCATGATGCGCAGCTCCTCGGGCGAGGCCAAATAGCCTTCACCCAGCTCAGCGAGGGCCGCGGCGCGGCCGGCCACCGGATCGGGGTGTTTGCCGTGCAGCTCCGGCCACTCCCGGCGGATCCGGTCGGCGGTCGGGCGGTGCTCGTCCTGCAGGCGCATCGGGTCGCCGTAGACCGCGGGCGCGCAGCCGGCCGCCGCGCCGTAGAACACCGCGCTGCTCAGCCGGTTGGAGGCGACCCGCTCGTGCCGGCGTAGCTCGTCGAGCTGGTTGTGCAGGAACCGGGTGTCGGTGTCGCGGAACTGGAAGCCGCGGTAGCCGTGGCAGACGACCCGGCCGGCCTTCTCGTACGCGGACCGGATGCGGTTGTTGCGGAACTCGTGCCAGTAGAGGCAGAACGTGATCGGCCCCGGTTCGGTGGCGGTGATCTCGGCGATCATCCGCTGGTGGTCGCCCTTGACGTACTGCCCCTCCCAGCCGTGGAACGGGTACCAGATGGTGCCCTTCCGCTCGACCGGCGGCTGCTCCGCGATCTTCATCAGGTAGAGGAAGGGGGCGCCGACCACGGTCGCCTGCCGCCGGCCCATCGACCAGGCCCGGCGGCGTGTCCGTTCCGACCACACGAAGATGGGCTGGCCCGGCAGGTACGGCGTACCCACGCCGAGGCCGTCCACCACGTTCCAGCCGTGCTGCAGATAGCCGTTGATCCGGGGTGGGTTCTCCGGATCGAGGCCGCAGTATTCCGCCAGCACGTGCGCGTGGCCGTAGAAGTGGTTGGCGTGGTGCACCGGGCTATCCCCCGAGAATGTTTCGCAACGCCTCGACGACGCGGTCCTGGTCGGTGTCGGTCAGGTCGTAGAAGAGCGGCAACGATAGCTCCTCGGCGTAGAAGGCCTCGGCGACCGGGCACATGCCGCGGCGATATCCGAGGTCCTCGAACATCGGGTGCCAGTAGACCGGGATGTAGTTGACCTGCACGAGGATGCCCTCGGCCCGGAGACGGTCGTAGACCTCGCGGCGGCGGCCGTCGAGGACGCGCACCGGATAGAGGTGGCGCATCGGGTCGACCCCGTCGCGCTGCACCGGCAGGCGCAGGCCGGGCACGTCGGCGAGCAGCCGGTCGTACCGGGCGGTGAGTTGCTGGCGGCGGCCCTTGAAGGCGGAGAGCCGGCGCAGCTGCGAGCTGCCGAGCGCGCACAGCACGTCGGGCAGCCGGTAGTTGAGCCCGAACCCCTGCACCTCGTAGTACCAGCCGCCCTCGTCGGGGTGGCGGAGCTGGTCGCGGTCGCGGACCATGCCGATGTTGCGGAACGTGCGCGCCCGGTCGAGCAGGTCGGGACGCGTCGAGGCGACCGCGCCGCCCTCGGCCGTGGTCAGGTTCTTGGTCGGGAAGAAGCTGAACGTGGTGAGGTCGGCCAGCGTGCCGACCGGCCGCCCGTGGAACGTCGAGCCGATCGCGTGCGCCGCGTCGCCGATCACGACCGCGTCGACCCGCTCGGCGATCTTGCGGAGCGCGTCGTAGTCGGCCGGGTGCCCGGCGTAGTCGACCGCGCCGATCGCCCGGGTCTTCTCGCTGACCAGCGTCTCGACCGAGGCCGGGTCGATGTTGGCGGTGTCGTCCTCGACGTCGGCGAACAGGATCGTGGCGCCGTGCAGCATCGCGGTCGACGCGGTGGCCACGAACGTCATCGGGGTCGTCACGACCTCGTCACCCGGTCCGACTCCGGCCGCCGCGTACGCCGTGTGCAGCGCGGTCGTGCCGTTGGTGACGGTGACCGCGGGCGCGCCGGCGATCGCCGCGATGTCGGCCTCGAAGTCGGCCACCCGCGGGCCGGTCGTCAACCAGTCGCTGGTGAGCGCCGCGGCCACGGCCTCGACGTCGGACTGGTCGATCGACTGCCGCCCGTACGGCAGTGTCACTTCTTCTCCTCGAGCAGCTTGCGCATGTCGTCGATGGAGAGCCACAGGTCGTTGTTGTCCGACCGGTAGTTGAAGCCGTCCGGCACCTCTTCGCCGCCCTGCGGGGTTTCGTAGCCCCAGCTCGCGACCACCGGCTGCACCACGTAGCGGTCGGGGAAGCGCAGCGTCCGGCGGCTGTCGTCGGCGGCGATCATCTCCTCGTGCAGCTTCTCGCCCGGGCGGATGCCGGTCTCGTGGGTCGCCGAGTCGGGCGCGACAGCCTCGACCAGGTCCATGATCCGCATGCTCGGGATGCGCGGCACGAACAGCTCGCCACCGCGCATGTTGTCGAACGAGTCGACGACGAACTTCACGGCCTGGGGGAGCGTGATCCAGAAGCGGGTCATGCGCTTGTCGGTGATCGGCAGGCTCTTGCCCTCGGCGGCGAGCTTGCGGAACAGCGGGACGACCGAGCCGCGGCTGCCCATCACGTTGCCGTACCGGACGACCGAGAAGCGGGTCGGGTGCGTGGCGGCGTAGTGGTTGCCGGCGATGAACGACTTGTCGGCGACCAGCTTGGTGGCGCCGTACAGGTTGATCGGGCTGGACGCCTTGTCGGTGGAGAGCGCGACGACCTTCTTGACGCCGGCGTCGATCGCGGCGTCGATCACGTTCTGCGAACCGTTGATGTTGGTCGCGACGAACTCGGAGGGGTTGTACTCCGCGGTGTCGACCTGCTTGAGTGCGGCGGCGTGAACCAGGTAGTCGACGCCGTGCATGGCTCGCGCCAGCCGGTCACGGTCCCGGATGTCGCCCAGGAAGAAGCGGATCCGCTTGTCGTCGCCGAACATCTGGCGGACCTCGTACTGCTTCAACTCGTCCCGGGAGAAGACGACGATGCGCTGCGGGTCGAGGTGG
The DNA here is from genome assembly GCF_040682075.1 of Actinoplanes sp. NPDC051411. Classification (NCBI taxonomy): domain Bacteria; kingdom Bacillati; phylum Actinomycetota; class Actinomycetes; order Micromonosporales; family Micromonosporaceae; genus Actinoplanes; species Actinoplanes sp. NPDC051411. The sequence goes on from NZ_JBFBAD010000018.1 coordinate 71,712, forward strand.
GTCAGCGCGTAATCCAGGAACGCCTTCCCGAACGAACCGGTGGCTCCGGTGACGAGGATCGAGGATCCGCTGATTTCAGACACGTTTAGCTCCCGGGGGTGGGCACGATAGCTAGCCTTCAGTCCGCTCGAGGGTGGCGGGTGGGGCGGTCGGATGGGGTTCGAGGCGGAAGCATAACCAGCTCTCGTGGCATTTCCAGGGCGAATGGAAAACGCCAGCACTCGTTCATATCTCGTTCAACTTACCTTGGTTTTGCGGACCACGAGGCTGTAAGAAAGTAGGAGTCCTCTGTCCACCCCACTTAGCCACCCCACCTTGGAGTCACCCCGTGATTGAGCTGCAGAGACTGCGTGACGCGTTCCGCACCGCCCTCGAACTGCCGGCGGACGCGCCCGTGGACGACCTGCACTATCAAGACAACGAGAAGTGGGATTCGCTGGCGCACATGTCGTTGATCGCGACCCTCGAAGATGAATTCGAGGTTATGATCGACACGGACGATGTGATCAACATGTCCAGCTTTGCCGAGGCAGTACGAATTCTCGGTAAATACGGGGTGTCGTTCGATGAGTGAGCGGGTGGCCCTTGTCACCGGGGCTTCCCGCGGTATTGGTTTCGCCACTGCCGTACGACTCGCGGAGAACGGCTATCAACTCGTGCTGCACGGCCGTCGCGCGGAAGCGGTTACGGAAGCGGCCGAGACGATTACGGAGAAGTACGGCGTGACGGTTCTCACCGCGCACGGTGACATTGCCGACCCGGCCACCAGCAAGACCCTCATGCAGGTCGCGTTCCAGAACTTCAAGCGCCTCGACGCTCTGGTGGTCAACGCCGGCACCCACGCGGCCGGGATGCTCGGGATGACCGACGACGCGACGATTCAGCGGCTCTTCGCGGTCAACGCGGCCGGCGCGGCGTACACGTTGCGGGGCGCGGCCCGGCTGCTGGCCCGCGGGAGCAACCCCGCGGTGGTCCTGGTCTCGTCGATCACCGGGACCCGCGGCATCGCCGGTCAGGCCGTCTACGCCGCGTCGAAGGCGGCCGTGGCCGGCCTGGCCCGCTCGGCGGCCAAGGAGCTCGGACCGCAGGGCATCCGGGTGAACGCCGTCGAACCGGGGTTCATCGCCACCGACATGCTCGACTCGCTCGACGAGAAGGGCCGCGCCGAGCGCATCGCCGACACCGCACTCGGGCGGCTCGGCGAGCCCGGCGAGGTAGCCGACGTCATTGTGTTCCTCCTCTCCGACCAGGCTCGCTTCGTCACCGGTCAGGTCGTCGGGGTGGACGGAGGATTGTCGCTGTGAATCTGCTTCACCCCTCGGCCCGCGTCATCGACGCGGTGACCGGCGAGACCCTGACCGAAGAGCTGATCGAGGCCGAGGCGACCGCGCTGGCCGGCGAGACGATCGTGATCCTGCCGATCGAGACCACGGTCGCGTCGATCGCTCGCTACGTGGCCGCGCTCCGGCTCGGCAAGCCGGTGCTGCTGCTCGACCCGGACGGCGGTCACAACCAGTTCGCCGACGGATTCCGGACCGACCAGGTGCACCCCGACCTGGCGCTGCTGCTGACCACGAGCGGCTCGACCGGCAACCCCAAGCTGGTCCGGCTCTCCCGCACGGCGGTGCGGACCAACGCCGAGCAGATCGCCGAGGCGCTGGAGATCGACGGCAACGAGGTCGCGATCACGACGCTGCCGCTGTTCTACTCGTACGGTCTCTCGGTGCTCAACTCCCACCTGATCCGCGGGGCCACGGTCGTGCTCGAGCGCACCGGCATCATGCAGCGCACCTTCTGGAACGCCGCGGTCGAGCACCAGGTGACCTCGATGGCGTTCGTGCCCTCGCAGTACGAGATGCTCCGCCGCCTGCGCTTCGACCCGGCGAAATACCCGGCGCTGCGCACGCTCACCCAGGCCGGCGGCCGGCTGCGCACCGAGCGGGTCACCGAGTTCGCCGAGAAGATGGCGACCGTCGGCGGCCGGCTCTTCGTGATGTACGGCCAGACCGAGGCCGGCCCGCGGATGGCGACACTGCCCGCCGACCGGCTCGCCGACAAGCTGGGATCGGTCGGCCGCGTGCTGCCCGGCGGCGAGTTCACGATCGAGAACGACGAGGTCGTCTACCACGGACCCAACGTCATGATGGGCTACGCCGAGACCGCCGCCGACCTGGCCAAGGGCGACGAGCAGGGCGGCGTGCTGCGCACCGGCGACCTGGGCCGGCTCGACGACGAGGGCTTCCTGTTCATCACCGGCCGCCTCAAGCGGATGGCCAAGGTCTTCGGCGTCCGCATCAACCTCGACGACGTCGAGAAGAACTTCCCGGTCGCGGCCGTCGCCGGCGACGACAAACTGGTGGTTTTCGTGGTCGACCTCGACGACGAGCAGGCTCTCCGCTCGAAGATCGCCGAATGGCTCGGCACCCACCACACCGGCGTGGTCGTGCACCGCATCGAGGCCCTACCTCTGCTGCCCAACGGCAAGACCGACTATCGGGCCCTGGAGGCGTCGCTGTGAGTGTCTTCACCCTTCCGCAGGCGGAGAAGGAGAAGGTGCTGCTCGAGGAGCTGTCCGGCCTCGTCGAGCACCACCGGGAGCGGTGCGAGCCGTACGCCCGGATCCTGGCCGCCAACGGATATGCCGGCGCCGACTCGGTCGCCGGCCTGCCCTGGCTGCCCGTACGCCTGTTCAAGAACCTCGACCTCAAGAGCATCGGCGACGACGAGGTGTTCAAGGTCCTCACGTCGAGCGGCACCACCGGCGAGGTCAGCAAGATCTACCTCGACAAGGTGGCCGCCGCCACTCAGACCCGGCAGCTGGGCGCCACCGTGCAGAGCGTGCTCGGCCCCAAGCGGCTGCCGATGCTGCTGGTCGACACCAAGGCGATGCTCAAGGACCGCAAGTCGTTCAGCGCCCGGGGCGCCGGCGTTCTCGGCATGTCGACATTCGGGCGTGACCATGTCTGGGCGCTCGACAACGAAGGGCTCGTCGACCTTTCCGCTATAAAAAGCTTCCTCGAGAAGCACGGCGACCAGCCGTTCCTGATCTTCGGCTTCACCTTCATGGTGTGGCTGCACCTCTACGAGGTCACCCGCGACAACGGGCTCGACCTGAGCAACGGCATCCTGATCCACTCGGGCGGCTGGAAGAAGCTGGTCGACCAGGCGGTGTCGCCGGAGGAGTTCCGGCGCCGGCTGGCCGGGGTCGGACTGACCCGGACCCACAACTTCTACGGCATGGTCGAGCAGATCGGCACGATCTTCCTGGAGGGACCGTCCGGTGGCTCGCTGTACTGCCCGGACTTCGCGGACGTGGTGGTTCGCGACCCGCAGACCTGGGCGGAGCTTCCGCCCGGCAAACCGGGTCTCCTCGAGGTGGTGAGCACGCTGCCCACGTCCTACCCGGGGCACGTGCTGCTCACCGAGGACCTCGGCGTGGTGCACGGCATCGACGACGGCGACTGGCCCGGCAAGCGCTTCTCGGTGCTCGGCCGGCTGCCGCGGGCCGAGGCGCGGGGTTGCTCCGACACCTACAAGGAGGCGGCGTGAACGGCGTGCGTTTCCGGTTCGGGGCCGAGGGCGACCTCACCGCACCCGCCCTCGCCGAAGACCGGCTGACCGTCGGCGACCCCCGGGTCGTCGACTTCCTCAGCAAGCTGGCCCGCCGGCTGCTCGCCCCGTCGGTCGCCCGGCGGCACCCGGAGCTGGGCTCGCTCGGCTACTTCATGCGCCCGGCCGAGCTCACCCGGGCGGTCGCCCGGATGCGGCGCGAGGACGCCTTCGTCTTCCCGCGCGGCAACGTCTTCCACGTGCCGCCGGCGAACGTGGACACCATCTTCGTGTATTCGTGGGCGCTGTCCGCGCTGGCCGGCAACCACAACATCGTGCGGATCTCGGAGCGTTCGGCGACCGCGGCCGACACGATCCTGGAGGCGCTCAACGCCACGCTGGCCGACGCCGACCCGGTGATCGGCCGCACCCAGCGCATGATCACGTACGGCCGGGACGACGCGGTCACCGCCGCCCTCAGCCAGTGGTGCGACCTACGGGTGATCTGGGGTGGCGACGTCGCGGTCAACACGATCCGCAGGCAGCCGCTCCGGCCGTCCGGGCGCGACCTGACCTTCCCCGACCGTACGAGCTGGGCCGCGCTGTCGGTCGCCGGCTGGCGGGCCGCCGATCCGGCCGCGCGGCGCCAGGCCGTGGTCGGGTTCTCCAACGACGCGTACTGGTTCGACCAGGCCGCCTGCTCGTCGCCGCGCACGGTCTTCCTCGTCGGAGACGACGGCGAGGACGTACGCGACGAGTTCCTCACCCTGCTGCTCGAGGTCGTCGCCCAGCGCGGCTGGGAGGTCGACGCGGCGATGGCGGTCGAGAAGCGGGTCAACGCGTACGGGCTGGCCGCGACCGGCGCGATCACCCGGATGGATTTCCCGGCCAACGCGGTGACCTCGATGTCGCTGACCGCGGTGCCGGACGCGCCGCGGCACTGGATCGGGGCCGGTGCCTTCCCGTTCGCCCAGGTCGGCTCCCTGCTCGACCTGGTGCCGGCGATGAACCGGCAGGATCAGACGTTCAGTCACTTCGGCTTCGCGCCGGAGGAGTTGCGGGCGTTCGCGAGCGCACTCGGCGGACGCGGGGTGGACCGGATCGTGCCGTTCGGCCAGGCGTTGACCTTCGGAGCGATCTGGGATGGCTACGACCTGCCGCGTGAGTTCACGCGCTTGACCGTTCTCCAGAACTGATGGAGCCGATGACCTCCACGGGGCAAATCGACAACCAGGTCGCCGATGTGCCGGTGGAGGTCACTCCGTCGGCGGCCATCACACCGCGTCTGGTCAGGACGGTTTGGGCGCTGCTGCCGTGGCTGGTCGTGGCCGTGGTCGCCGGCTTCGTGCTGCACCACTACGGGACTCCCGACGGGGCGACCGCCGGTTACGCCGCGTACGTCGGGCTGGCCGTCGTGCTGCCGGGCACGCTGGTCTTCCGCGCCCTGTGGGGCAGCCGCGGCAACTGGCCCGAGGACCTCGGTCTCGGCGCGGCCACCGGCATGCTGCTGCAGCTGGTCGGCTGGGCGATCGGCGCCGCGACCGGCCAGCACCTGATCCTGACGGTCTGGCCGATCCTGATCCTGGCGCTCTTCCTGGCGGTGCCGGGGCTGCGCCGGAACTGGCGCATCGCCGACCCGTCCCCGCTGCCGCTCGTCTGGTCCTGGGCGATGGCGGCGGTGCTGCTGGCCCTGGTCGCCTGGGCGGCGGCGCAGTTGCGCACCATCCCGCTGCCGCCGGTCACCACCCAGTACTACCCCGACGTTTATTACCACCTCTCGCTGATCCACGAGATGATGCGGTCGTTCCCGTTCCAGGTGCCCCAGCTGGCCGGAGACGCACTGCGCTACCACTACCTGTCCGACGCCGACATGGCCACGGCCAGCATGGTCACGCACATCGCGCCGACGACCGTGTTCCTGCGGCTCTGGATCCTGCCGGTGGCCGCGACGGCCGCGGTGACGATCGCGGCGCTCACCCGTATGGTCGCCCCGCGCTGGTGGGCCGGCCCGGTCACCGCCGCGGTGGCCTTCGCCGGCCAACCTCTGTTCGGCAACTCCCCGATCTCGTTCGGCACCCAGCCGATCTCCCTGCTGAGTCCGTCCCTGTCCTACTCGATACCGCTTCTCACCCTGTTCGCCCTGGTCGCGGTCGAGAAGCTGCGCGGTGACCGGGTGGCCCGCGGCTGGGCCGGCCGGGCCGGCTGGGGCGCCCTCCCCGTGCTGGCGGTGGCCTGCGCCGGCGCGAAGTCGAGCGCCCTGCCGCCGCTGCTGGCCGGTGTGCTGCTCACCGGGCTCTACCTGTGGTGGCGGCGCCGCACGATCCCGTGGGCCGCGGTCGGCCTGCTCGCCTCGGTCGCCTTCGGGATGGCCGTCGGCTTCCGGCTCTTCGCCGGCGGTGGCGCCGGCACACTGGGCCTGCAACCGTTGAGCCTGTTCCGCTGGTTGCAGCCGTACAGCCAGACGCTGGGCGTCGACGACGGCGTGAGCCGGGACGGGCTGTTCCCGCCGGGCATGCAGCACGCGGACGGCCGTGGCCTGCTCTTCGTCGCCATCCTGATGGGCTGGTTCCTGCTGATGGAGTCGCCGCGACTGATCGGTCTGGTCGTGCCCGGCCGGACGGGCACCGGCGACCCCGCGCCCGTCCTGCTCGGCGGGATGATCCTGGCCGGGCTGGGCGCCGCGCTGCTGCTCTGGCATCCCGCGGCGAGCCAGGTCTACTTCTTCAACGGCGCGGTGCCGTTCGGCGTGGTGCTGACCGTACGGGCCGTCGCCCTGCGGAGCCGCGGCTGGCCGGTACTGGCCGCCGGCGCCGCGGCCGGGGCGCTGTGGATGTGGTTCGGTCTCCGGTACCGGCCGCCGTCCCACTCCACCGTCGACGCCTGGCAGACCGCCCTCGTCGTTCCGGTGCTGGTCGCCGCCGGGACAGCGGTGGTCCTCGCGGCGATCGGGGTGGCGATCTGGCGGCGCCGGGCGCTCCGCGCGGTGCCGGTCGCCCTGCTGGCCGCCGTCCTGGGCGGCAGCGTGGCGGCCAATCTCGAGGTCACGGCCCGCGGCATCCACGCCCATTACGGGCCGGTGCCGTTGCGCGCCGAGGTCACGACGTCGGAGATGCGGGCCGCCCAGTGGCTCGACCAGAACGCGGGTGCCGACGACGTGGTCGCCACCAACGTGCACTGCATGCCGATGAACGCGGTGAGCGCGAAGAAGAAGTGCGATGCCCGCGCGTTCTGGGTTGCCGGGCTCGGCGGACGGCGAAGTTACGTGGAGAGCTGGGCTTACTCCGACCAGTCGGTCGGCGCGAACGGAGTGAACGGATTGAAGTACATGTACCAGCCGGTGCCGTACCCGGACCGGTATTCGCTCAACGAGCGGGTCTTCACGACCGGTGACGCCGCCTCGGTGGCCGAGTTGCGCGCGAAGGGCGTCAAGTGGCTCTTCGCGGACACGCGGGCCGGTGAGGTGGCGCCGGCCCTGGCCCGGGTGGCCCACGTCAGCTACACCGCCGGCCCGGTAACCGTCTATCAGCTGAACGCGGTGTCGTGAGCCTCCTCGCCGAACGCCCGGTGGACACGCACACCGAACCCGCCGCCGGGACCCGCGGGCGGCTCCTGGGGACCCTGGTGCCGTGGCTGGTCCCGGCGCTCGCCTGGACGCTCGGCCTGCTGAGATTCGGCACGCCGGCCGGTGACATCGCGCTCTACGCGGCGTACCTGGCCGTGGCGATCGTGCTGCCCGGCACGCTGGTGCACCGGGCCTTGCGGGGCAGCCGGGGCAACCTGCCCGAGGACCTCGGGCTCGGGGCGGCCACCGGCCTGCTGGTGTTGATCATCGGTTGGGCGCTCGCGGCGGCGACCGGCCTGCAGATCCTGCTGCCGGGCTGGCCGCTGCTGGTCATCGCGCTGTTCGTGGCCGTACCCGGGCTGCGCCGGCACTGGCGGATCCCGGCCGGGGAGCGCCGGCCGCTGCCCGCCGCCTGGTCGTGGATCCTCGCCGCGGTGGCACTCGCCCTGGTGGCGGTGACCTGGTCGTTCTGGCGGGACAACCCGCTGCCGCCGGCCACCGCCGACTACTACCAGGACCTCACCTACCACCTCGCGCTGGTGCACGAGATGACCCGCTCGATGCCGTTCCAGGTGCCGCAGGTGGCCGGGGACACGCTGCGCTACCACTATCTGTCCGACGCCGACATGGCCACGGCCAGCATGATCACCCGGATCCCGGCGACCACACTGCTGTTCCGGCTCTGGATCGTCCCGATCGGGCTGGCCACCGTGCTGGTCTGCGCGGCGATCGCGCGCGAACTGACCGGCAAGTGGTGGGCGGGCGCGCTCGGTGGAGCCGTCTCGTTGCTCGCGTGGCCGCTGATGCTCGGCTCGGTGGTCGCCGCCTTCGGTGGCTCGGCGTTCTCCTTCCTGAGCCCCTCCCAGTCGTACGCCCTGCCACTGCTCGGCCTGCTGATCGCGGTGAGTCTGGACGTGCTGCACGGCCGCCGGCTGGGCGGGACCTGGGCCCTGGTGTTCCCGCTGGCGCTGGCCTGTGCCGGGGCCAAGGAGAGCACGCTGCCCCTGTTCGTGGCCGGCATGGCGCTGGCGGTGCTGGTGCTCCTGCTGCGCCACCGGGACCGGCTGCGCGCCGGATTGCTCATGTTCGGGCTGACCCTGGTGGCGATGGTGCTCGGCACGAGGCTCTTCGCCGGCGGCGGCGCGGGTTCCCTGGCCATCCAGGTGTTCGCGGTCCTCGAATGGTTCCTGCCCTTCCGGCGGACGATCGGAGCGGACGACCCGATCGACGCCACCCATCTGCTGCCGACCGGCATCGAAAGCCACGGGGCGTACGGAGTCCGGGTCGCACTCGGCATGTTCGCCTGGTGGTTGGTCGTCCAGGTGCCCCGGTTGCTCGGGATGGTCGCGCTGACCCGTCGGCGCACCCAGGTCGATCCGGCGGCGTGGCTGCTGGCCGGCATCACGACGGCCGGCGTCGGAGCTCTCTGGGTGATCTGGCACGCGGCGTCCAGCCAGATCTACTTCTTCGTCGGAGCGGCACCGTTCGCCGGGCTGCTGACCGTCTGGTTGCTGGCCGATCAGGCCCGCGGTTGGCGGCCGGTGGTGGCCGGGCTCGCGGCCGGGGCGCTCTGGGAGGTGTTCGCGCCGAACGGTTTCACGCCCCGGCACGACACCGTCGGCGACTGGTTCCGGGCCATGTTCGACCCGCTACTGGTGACCGCGGCCGTGGCCGCCGGGGTGGCCCTGGTGGTGCTCGTGGTCTGGCGGGTCGCGATCGGCCGGTTCGCCTGGCGCGCCGTTCCGGCCGGCCTGACCGCGGCGATCCTCGGGGCGTCGCTGGCCGGGCCGGTCAACGCGCGGGTGGATGCTGACCTGCACGGCAAGGCGGCGGTGGCGGCGGTCCGGCTGTCGGTCACCGCGGACGAGATGCGGGCCGCGCTCTGGCTGGGCGACCATTCCGGGAAGGACGACGTGATCGCCACCAACGTGCACTGCCAGATGGGCAACCAGCCGGCCCACTGCGACGCGCGCGCGTTCTGGGTCGTGGGGCTCACCGGCCGGCGCGCGCTGGTGGAGAGCTGGGGCTACACCGACCAGGCGGTGGCGGCGGACGGGACGAACGGCGAACGGTACATGTTTCAGCCGCCGCCCCATCCGGAGCAGTTCGCCCTCAACGACCGGGTGTTCGCCCAGGGGAACGCGGCCGACGTCGAGCAGCTCCGCCGGCAGTACCACGTGAAGTGGCTCTTCGCCGACACCCGCGTCGGCGGCGTCTCACCCGAGCTGGCGCGGGTCTGCCACCTGCGCTACCAGTCGGGCCCGGTGAGCGTGTTCGAGCTTTAGATCCGGAACGCGGCGACCGTCGTCCGCAGCTCGGCCGCGGTGGTGGCCAGCTCGGCGGCGGTCGTCGACGTCTGGGTCGCGCCGTCGGTCACCTGCTGGGCGGCCGTGGTCACGCCATGGATGTTCTCGGCGATGCTCGACGACCCCTCGGCCGCGTCGCTCACGCTGCGGGCGATCTCGCTGGTGGTGGCGGTCTGCTCCTCGACCGCCGAGGCGATCGTGGTGGTGTACTCGCTGATCGTCGAGATCACCGTGGCGATCCGGCCGATCGCGGCCACCGCGCCCTCGCTCTCGGCCTGGATCGCCGCCACCTGGGCGGTGATCTCCTCGGTCGCCTTGGCCGTCTCCTGGGCCAGGTCCTTGACCTCGGAGGCGACCACCGCGAAGCCCTTGCCGGCCTCGCCGGCCCGCGCCGCCTCGATGGTCGCGTTGAGCGCCAGCAGGTTGGTCTGCTCGGCGATCGAGGTGATCAGGGCGACCACGGTGCTGATCTGGGCCGACGCGTCGCCCAGCTTGGCCACGCTGGCGTTGGTGTCGGCCGCGGTCTTCGCCGCGTCGGCCGCCACCCCGGCCGCCTCACCGGCGTTGGTGGCGATCTCGCGGATCGAGGCGCCCATCTCCTCGGCGCCGGCGGAGACCGCGCGTACGCCGTCGCTGACCCGGTCGGCCGAGTCGGAGACGGTGCTGACCTGGGCCGACGCCTCCTCGGCCGAGGCCGACAGCTGGGCCGAGACGGTGGAGAGGTGGTCGGACGCGGTGGCGAGCAGATCGGAGCTGGCGTGCACCTTGCCGACCATGCCGCCGACCGCGGACGCGGTCTGGTTGAGGGTCTGCGAGAGCCGGCCGATCTCGTCCTTGCTCTCCACGGCGATGCGGGTGGTGAGGTCGCCCCGGCCGATCCGGTCGAGCGCGGCCACGCAGCGGCCGAGCGGGCCGACGATGAGCCGGGCCATGCCGGCCGCCAGCGCGAGCCCGGCCAGCGCGCTGACCACCAGCAGCACGATCACCCAGGTCCTGGTCGACTGGTACCGGCTCTCGGCCGTGTTCTCCTGGGCCGCGGCGTCGGCCACGGTGCGGGTGGAGAGGCTGGTGAGGGCCGAGCGCACGGTCGTCATGAGCGGGGCGACCTGACTTTTGCGTACGGCGTCGAGGCGTGACCGGCCGGCCGAGCCGGCCAGCGGCAGGACCTGATTTTGCAGCACCGTGAGGTAGCGGGCCCAGTCGGCGTCGAATGAGGCGACATCGCCCGCGGCCGCGCTGCTGAGCGGATAGCTTCGATAGGTCGCCGCGTCGTGGTCGACCTGGGCCCGGGCCGCGGTGAGCGCGGCGCCGGCGGCGGCCCGGGTCGTCGCGTCGGGGGCCAGCAGATAGTCGTCGGCGGCGAGCCAGGCCTGGTTCACCGCGCTGTGCAGTGCTCCTATGGCATCGAGTTCCTGACTATGTCGGTAGACCACCTTGACCTGCCGGTTGGTCGCGCCGAGGCTGTCGAGTGCCCAGAGCCCGTCGAACACGCTGAAGACGGCGACGATGGACACCGCAATCATGATTTTGGTGCCGACGCGGCGGTCGGTCAAAGGGCGCAACCAGCTCATGCATCCACAAAATCACAACGGGGTTGAGCCGGTGGTCAGGTTAACCCTACTGTCGGTCGGGCGGCGAGCGGGATCGGAAGGGGGCGCTCCGATGCCTAGCGTCAATGACATGACCACCATCTACGCCGACTACGCTCCCAGCCGGCCCCTGCGGATGCTCCGCCAGCTCGGGATCGACACGCAATACGCGCTGCTCGGGTTCCCACTCGGCATCCTCACCGTCGCGCTCCTTCTGCCCTTCTTCTTCCTCGGCCTCGGCACGACGGTGATCTGGATCGGCATCGTGATCATGCCGGCCACGCTGATGATGGCGCGAGGCTTCGCCACCATCGAGCGGGCCCGCATCCGTCCGGTGCTCCACCGCGACATGCCGCATCCGTACTACAAGAAGCGCAGAGAAGCCGGCTGGGTGCGGCGCATGATCACTCCGCTCACCGACGGGCAGGCCTGGCTCGACCTGGTGCACGGTGCCTTCCGCTTCATCCCGAGCACGATCGCCTTCGCCTTCACCGTCGTGTGGTGGAGCATCGCGCTGGGTGGCCTCAGCTGGTCGCTGTGGGGCTGGGCCACCCTCGGAGAGGGCAACGAGGGCCTGCCGGAACTGCTCGGCCTGCAGGGCGACTACACCACGTCCGTCGTGTTCTACCTGGTCATCGGCGCCTTTTTCGCGCTGACGCTCTATCCGGTCGTGCGCGGCGTGACGCTGCTCGAGGCGCTCTTCGCCCGGGCCCTGCTCAGCGGGGTCCACGAGCTGCGCACCCAGGTCGTCGAGGCCAACGCGGCCCGCGAGATGGCCCAGGCGCAGAAGGCGGCCGCGGTCTCGGCCGAGGCGACCGCGCTGCGCAAGCTCGAGCGCGACATCCACGACGGCCCCCAGCAGCGGCTGGTCCGCCTGGCGATGGATCTCGGCCGGGCCGAGCAGCAGTTCGCCACCAACCCCGAGGCGGCCCGGGCGACGCTGGCCGAGGCGCTCACCCAGACCCGCGAGACGCTCGACGAGCTGCGGGCGCTGTCCCGGGGCATCGCCCCGCCGATTCTGGTCGACCGGGGCCTCCAGGCCGCGCTGACCGCCCTGGCCGGCCGTTGCACGATCCCGGTCGACCTCGACGCGCCGCTCATCGACCGCCTCGACCCGGCCGTCGAGTCGACCGCCTACTTCGTGGTCGCCGAGTCGCTGACCAACGTCGCCAAGCACAGCCGGGCCAGCGAGGTGCACGTCAGCGTGCAGCGGCTCGCCACCGGCCTGCTCGTCGCGGTCAGCGACGACGGGGTCGGCGGGGCCAGCCTGGCCAAGGGTCACGGGCTCGCCGGGCTCGACGACCGGGTGCGGGCGGCCGGCGGGGTGCTCTCGCTGGAGAGCCCGGACGGGCTGGGAACGACGATCACGGCCGCCCTGCCACTCTGAGCGGGCCGTCATCTGACAGCATGGCGGCATGCGGGTCGTGATTGCCGATGATGCGGTGCTTCTGCGCGAGGGCCTGATCAGGCTCGTCGAAGAGAACGGCCACACGGTGGTGGAGGCCGTCGGCGACGGGCCTTCTCTCGTCCGCGCGGTGGTCGAGCACAAGCCGGACGTGTCCATCGTGGACGTGCGCATGCCGCCCTCGCACACCGACGAGGGCCTGCGGGCGGCCGTCGAGGCCCGCTCCCTGGTGCCCGGCACCCCGATCCTGGTGCTCTCTCAGTATGTCGAGGTGTCATACGCCGACGATCTGCTGGCCGACCGGCGTGGCGCGGTCGGCTATCTGCTCAAGGACCGGGTCGCCCAGGTCGCCGACTTCCTCGACGGGCTGACCCGGGTGGCCGACGGCGGCACGGTGCTCGACCCCGAGGTGGTCAGCCAGTTGCTGGTGCGGCGGCGCCGCGACGACCCGTTGCGCAACCTCACGCCGCGCGAGCGCGAGGTGCTCGAGCGGATGGCCGAGGGCCTGTCCAACACCGCGATCGCCCGCAAACTGGTGGTCACCGAGGGTGCGGTCGAGAAGCACGTGCGCAACATCTTCACCAAGCTCGACCTGCACCAGGACGAGGAGCAGCACCGGCGCGTGCTGGCCGTCCTGGCTTATCTGCACCCGTAATACGTGCATGGGCGGCCGGGACGGGCGTGGCGGCGCTCGTCCCGGCCGCGTCATGCGTCCTGGCGTAGGCGACCGCGCTTGGGTAGCGGTGCCGGGGGCAAGTTTCGCCAGGACAGAGGAGTGGTGTCTGCGTCCACTGTAGGCTTTGATCTTGCCAGCCGCGCCGCCGGTCCCCGATTCAACCCAGTGAGCAGCACTTTCCGTCCGCCCGGGAGCCGGTCAGGACCGACCGGAGCTCGACTCCCGCCGCCTGCTCGACCACGATCGGTGACCAGGAGTCGCCGCTGCCGGTCCCGTTGATCGTGCAGTCGCGGATCAGCGCGTCCCGGTAGGTCAGGACGCTGACCACGCCGTCGACCTCGCTGCGGCCCCAGCCGGCGACCCGCACGCCGTAGCGCGGCCCGTTCCAGGCCACGCAGCAGTCCGCGATCTCGATCCGGGAGCCGATGTCGACGGCCAGGCTGGCCGACGGGGTGTCGCCGGTGTAGGCCGACGGCACGAAGCGGTTGGTGTTGTCGCCGGGCAGCAGGCGGAAGCCCATCTCGACGTCGCGCAGGCAGGCGCCGCCGACGCGTACGTCGTGGACCGAGCTGAGGTAGAAGCCCTCGACCGCGTCCCGCACCCGGATGTCGGTGAGGGAGAGCTGGTGCGGGTGGAAGGTCGGCCCGACGATCGACGAGACGTCCGCCCCGACCGCACCCCAGTGCACCGCCACGGCCGTGTAGCCGCCGCGGACCAGCACGTCGTGCACGGTGATCTCCCGGACCGCACCCATGATCGCGACGCAGTTGGCGTGCCGCTCGCCGGGCCGCGCGACGTAGACCCGGCGGACGTCGACCCGCTGGATCCACTCCGGCATCGAGGCGTAGAGGTAGTCGCCGATGGTGATCGCGGTGCCGCGGTCGCCGCCGTGCTCGCCCGGGTCGGCGGGCGGCGGCTTCAGGCCGAGATCGCTGATCGCCACGTCGGAGCCGAGCACGTGCAGGACCGGATGGCCGGTGCGGCCGGCCGACACCAGCGTGCTGGCCGGGGCCTCGGCGGCCGGGTCGACCGTCTCGGCGCCGCGGAGCGTCCAGCCGGCCGGCACCCGCAGGCCGTCGGTGATCGTCCACTCGCCGCGCGGCACCTCCAGCTCACCGCCGAGGGCGGAGTCCAGCGTCTCCTGGAGCACCCGGCGGTTGTCGTCGGCGTCGGTGGTGAGCGCCGGGCGATGGGTCATCGCGGGGTCACCACCCGGCACGAGACGCCCGGATGGGCGGTGTCCAGACCGACCAGGACCGGCACCCCGGGCCGCGGGTCGAGCTCGACGTCGACGCTGCCCGGTCGCCGGGCGACGATCGCGACGTCGACCGGCTCACCGGTGCTCAGGTCGGCCGCCAGCACGCCCAGGCTGCTGCCCGGCCGGTCCGGATTGACCCGGGAGCCGGCGCTGACCGCCACGCGGCGGGCCATGCGGCCGGCTTTGAAGACCGCCCGGGCCGGCGTACGCCTGGTGATCTTGCCGGTCGGGGTGCGCGGCAGGGGCGGCGCGTATTCGACCGTGTTGACGTCGAGGCGGAACGCGCTCGGCCCGTCCGGCGGCAGCAGGGCCAGGTCGCAGCCGGTCTGCCGGTAGGCGAACCGCACCGGCTCGCCGTCGCCCTGCTCGCGCACCGTGATCCGGTCGATCCGCAGGCCCAGCGCTGACTGCCGGGACAACCGGCCCTCGACCCAGGACGGGCGCGGCGCCTCGGCCAGCTCGACGACCAGCAGGCCGTCGCGGTCGAGTTCGTCGGCGGTCAGGTCGAAGCCGATCTCGACGATCGAGTTGGACGCCCGCCGCCAGGCCTGCCGGCGGGCCAGCAGGGCGGCGCCCTTGAGGTCGCCCTGGGCGCGCACCAGCACCAGCCGCGGGCGTTCCGGGGTCAGCCGGGGCGGCCGCACCCTGTCCGACCACCAGCGGGTGCTCATGTCGTCGAGCTGGATGGTGATCGTCACGTGGACCGGCTTGCCGGTGCCCTGCACCTTGAGCGCCACCGCGCCGAAGTCACCGGTCGCCCGGCCGACGATCGCGGTGCCGCGGATGACCTGGTCGACGATGATGAGGCCCTCGTCGCGGCCGCTGGTCACCTCGACCGGCAGCTCCAGGGTGTGGCGGGGCTCGTCGAACTTCGTGGCGAAGTAGGAGCCGATCATGCCGACCAGTCCGTCCGGGTCAGCATCGGCTCGTGCCGGTTCCACATGCGCTCGACGGTCTCGAACAGCGGGTCGGCGTCGCTCTCGATGTGCCGGAACGTCGCCCTGACCGCCTTGAGCAGCACGTCGGCCGGCCAGACCTCCCACTGCGGCACCACCGGCGTGACGACGTCGGTGCCGCTGCGGTAGAGCCACAGCCAGAGCCGGGCCCGCTCGACCTGCTCGGGCGTGACCAGGTCGACGCCCTCGCGGATCTGGTTGATGCTCTGCTCGAGCGTCTTGAAGTACTGCTCCTGGTCGTCGACCACGGTGGAGAGCCCGCACGAGCTCCACTCCGACCAGCCGGCCTGGATCACCGGGATGCCGTACGCCGGGAGCTCGTTGCTGACGCTGCCGCGGACCGTGACGCCGAGGTCGGTGAGGCTCCACAGCGCGTTCTTGCTGAACGCGGTGCTCGGCCGGAAGACGATGTGATCTTCCTTCTTGTACTGCTTGGCCAGCGAGTTGAAGAAGCCGGTCGAGTCGTAGAGCGCCTGGCTCGGGTGCTCGAGGAACAGCCACTGGGCCTCACGGTGCTTGGCCGCCCAGGCCGCGGTGTCGGCGAACCAGTCGGCCAGGCTGTCGAACAGCTCCCGGTTGGTGCCCAGGGCGTCGCTGACCGCGTGGTTGAAGACGGTGACGATCGGGCGGTCGGCACTGAAGCCGAGCCGGGTCACCGCGCTGCGGCGCAGCTGCTTGCGCTCGTCCGGGTTGTTGAGGTCGACCGACGCGGTCGCGCCGCCCCGCCACCAGCTCGGCCGGCCCAGGTTGACCTTGGACCGCCAGGCGATCAGCTCGGCCGCGTCGCGCAGCTGGTCGCGCCGCGCCCACACCTGACGCTCGAAGGTGTCGCCGATCTGGCGGGTCAGCTCCTCGCGGAAGGTGCCGGTGTGGGTGTCGTTCTCGGGGAACAGGCCGTACGCCTTGAAGCACCCGGTCTGCTGGGTGTGGATGATCGGCACGTCGTGGTCGCGGGCCGCCTCGACCGCCAGCCCCCACTGGTCGTAGTCGACGTGGCTGGTGACCAGCGCGACCACGTTCTGTTCCATCTGCTGCTCGTAGAAGTGTTTGAGCGTCGCCGCGTACGCCAGGCGCTGCCGGTAATCGGCCCGGCTCTGATAGTCGGCCGGGAGCCGCGGCACCTTGGCCAGGCGGCAGTAGGTCGCGTTGGCGTAGTCGGTGACCACCTCGTCGACCGGCCCGGGGGCGCTGCCGCGCACGATGTCCCAGACGTCGATCGTCTCGGACGCGCCGAACGCCTCGGCGATCTGCCGGACCAGCCCGATGTCGAAGGCGGTCCACAGGGTCTTTCGCCAGGCCGCCTCGACGCCGGTGAATACGATCATCCGGGCCGGACGGATCTTGCGGATGGCGTTCGCGAACGCCAGGTTCCGCAGGGTCACGCGAATGTCCTGGTGGAAGGCCTCGACCAGGATGACCGCGTCGTCGGTCGGCCGGGGGAGGTTCTTTTCCCAGTAGACGGTCGCCGACTCCAGGAACACCTGCAGTTCCTTGGGGTTCGCAATGAGCCACACGGTGACTTCGTGCCTTTCCTCATCAAACGGGGGGAGCGCGCAACCGTACGGACAGCGGCTGAGAGCTTGGTTGCCGCCGGGCAAGCGGAGGGTTAACTCTCGGTGCCGGGGCCGAGGCCCCGGCACCGAGGGCCGCCTAGATCAGATCCCAGGTCAGCGGCGTGCCCTTGGCCGCGTCACCGACGAAGGTACGCCCGAGCACCGTGCCGATCGCGTCGGGCTCGAGTCCGCCGGTCGGGCGGATCGAGCGGACGTTCTCCTCGGTCACCGGGTCGCCGGCCTTGACGTCGGCCACCACGTAGAGCGACCGGCGGAACCGCAGGCTCTCCTTCTCGGCCTCGGTCGGTCCGATGTGCGTGGTGCCGAGCGCCTGCCAGGCCCGCTCCGACTCCTCGCGCAGCAGCTTGACCTCGTGCGGCTCGAGCGAGAACGCCGAGTCGACGCCGCCGTCGCCCCGGTCGAGGGTCACGTGCTTCTCGATCAGGCAGGCGCCGTACGCGACCGCGGCGATCGGCACGCCGATGCCCAGCGTGTGGTCGCTGAGCCCGATCGGCAGCTCGAGCATCTGGGCCAGCACCGGGATGCGCCGCAGGTTGGTCTCCTCCGGCGGGGCCGGGTAGGAGGCGGTGCAGCTGAGCACGGTCACGTCGGGGGAGCCGGCCCCCTGCGCGGCCTCGACCGCGGCCGCGATCTCCTTGACCGAAGCCATGCCGGTCGAGATGATCATCGGCTTGCCGGTGCTCGCGGCCATCCGGATCAGCGGCAGGTCGGTGATCTCCGAGGACGCGATCTTGTACATCGGCGCGTCCAGCTTCTCCAGCAGCTCGATCGCGGTGCGGTCGAACGGGCTGGAGAACGGCGTGATGCCCCGCTCACGGGCCCGCTCGAAGATCGGCTGGTGCCAGTCCCACGGGGTGTGGGCCTTCTCGAAGAGCTGGTAGAGGTATTGATCACCCCACAGCTCGTGGCCCTTGGAGATCTGGAAGCGGGGATGCTTGACGTCCACCGTCATCGTGTCGGCGGTATAGGTCTGGATCTTGATGGCGTCCGCTCCGGCGTCGGCCGCGGCGTCCACCAGGGCCAGCGCGCGGTCGAGCGATCCGTTGTGGTTGCCCGACATCTCCGCGACGATGTACGGCCGCTTATCGGGTCCGAACTTAGTCATTTCTGCCTTTCTCCGTCACCACGACGGTTTTCATGATGCCGTCGACGGAGCGCTCGTAACGTCGGATCTCCCGGAAACCGAAGCGTCGATGCAGGGCCAGGACCTGCTTGTTCTCCTCCAGGGTCTCGCCGCCGAGGCGGTCCAGGCCCAGGGTGGTGAACGCGTACTCGATCGCCTCTTTCTCCAGCCGCATCCAGGCGGGCAGCATGCGCCGCCCCAGCCCTTCGACGTCGAGGTAGAACGCCCACGTCTCGCCGTTGAAAATCACCACACCGGCCGGCGTTCCCTCGTCTTCGAAGATGAGGACGGCCGGCCAGTTCTTCGCCCACCAGGCGGCATGCTCCGCCGGTTGGATCTCGTGCGTGGTCATGCTGACCGCGCGCACGGCGGGGTGATTGCGCCAGGGGAGGACCAGGTCGCGTTCGGATTCGAGGGCGGGTCTCAGCACCGCGTCAAAGTATGGACGCCGGCTGAGGCCGCGGTATCGAATACGGAACTTCCGTCGAAACGAGGGGTGGCCGTTCGGTGCCACGGCTGACCCGGTAGCCGAGCCTGAGCAGGGCATACAGCGGGTAGCTGTCCAGTGCGACGAGCCGGTGCTTGAGGCCCTTCGAGCCGCTCGGCGCGGCGTAACCGGCCGGACGGTGCCGGCGGTACAGCTCAGCGAGGCGGTGGAAGAAGGGCCGGCGCCGACTCGGATGCATCCGGCCTTCGTTGCCGACCACGACCAGCAGATGGCTGATCATGAGGCTGAATAGTTTGATCTTGAGGGCCGGGTCGACCTCGCGCGTGCCCATCCACTGCTGGAGGTTGTCGTACTGCTCGAAGGCCTCGAAGTGGCGGTCGCTGCGGGTCGAGGTGATCGCGCCGGGCCGGCCGATGCGGTAGTGGTAGCAGACCCGGTTCAGCACGGCCAGGCGGTCGGCGGCGAGCACGACCGGGTGGCTGAACGGGACGTCCTCGTACCACCCGGGGCCGAAGCGCAGGTCGTTGCGGAGCAGGAAGTCGCGCGAGACGATGCGGTTCCAGGCCGTGTGCTGGACGCCGAGCATGCGTTCGGTGGTCACCGGTCCGGCCAGCAGGGGCGAGCTGGCGTCGACCTCCATCCGGCCGTCCTCGTGAGCGCGCAGGTGGTCCACGAGCAGCACGTCGGGGCGGCTCTGGGCCAGGGTGCCCAGGACGGCGCTCACCGATCCCGCGGGCAGCCAGTCGTCGCTGTCGACGAACCAGACGTAGTCACCGGTCGCCGCGGCCAGCCCGGCGTTGCGGGCCAGGCCCAGGCCGACGTTCTGCGGGAGGTGGACGACCTTGATCCCGGGATACGCGTCGAGCATCGCCCCGCTGCGGTCCGGCGAGGCGTCGTCGATGGCGATGACCTCGACCGACGCGTTCTCCGCGGCGGTGAGGCCGGCCCGGATGGAGTCGAGGCACTGGACCAGGTAGCGCTCGACGGCATGCACGGGCACCACGACGCTCAAGGTGACCATCGCGCTAACCTCTGCCCCTTCGGTGAAGCGGAGGCAAACTCGGATTTAAGGACGGACGCGAGCTAGTCCAATTCACGTCGTCCAGGTTGCGGTCGGTTCCGTGAAAATCGGATTAAAGCGGTCAGATTCCCCTATTCGGGGAACAACATCTCATGCAGCGCGGCACCGGTCAAAGGCTCCGCGAAGTAATAACCCTGGCCGAGCTCGCAGTTGCCGCCGGCGAGCGAGCTGAGCTGCCCGGCGTGCTCGATCCCCTCGGCCACCGTGGAGAGCTGAAGCGCCTGCCCGAGCTGGATGATCCCGTGGGTGAGCGCGGCCGCGGTCGGCTCGTCGACCACGTCGTCGACGAACGACTTGTCGATCTTGATGATGTCGACCGGGAACTGCCGCAGATAGGCGAGCGAGGAGTAGCCGGTCCCGAAGTCGTCGATCGCCAGCCGGGTGCCGAGCGCCTTCAGCGCCTCGAGTTGGCGCAGCGTCTCCGGCCGGTGGTCGACCATCAGCGACTCGGTCAGCTCGAGCACCAGGCTGTACGGCGGCAGGCCGGTCTCGTCGAGGATCGCCCGGACCATCTCGGGCAGGTTGCTCTGCTCGAGCTGGACGGCCGAGATGTTGACGCTGACCGAGAGCGGATTCCCCGGTCGCTGCTGGTTCCACTCGGCGACCCGGGCACACGCCTCGCGCAGCACCCACTCGCCGATCGGCACGATCATGCCGGTCTCCTCGGCCAGCGGGATGAAGTCGAGCGGCGGGATGATGCCCATCTCCGGGTGCCGCCAGCGGATCAGTGCCTCGACCCCGGTGATCTCGCGCGTCCGCAGGTGCACGATCGGCTGGTAGCGCAGCTCGAACTCGTGGCGTACGACCGCCCGGCGCAGGTCGGCCTCCATCGCGATGGTCGCCTGGAAAACCTCCTCCATCTCCGGCGCGAACAGCTCGACCCGGTCCTTGCCCTGCTTCTTGGCCTGGTACATGGCCAGGTCGGCGTGGACCATCAGCTCCTGGGCGTCGTGCTCGGCCGCCTCGCTGAACGCCACCCCGATGCTCGAGCTGATGTACGACTCGCCGGCCCCGCTCTGCAGCTGGAACGGCTCGCGCAGCGACGCCAGGATCCGGTCGGCGATCGGCTTGGCCTCGTCCGCCCCGCCGATCCCGGGCAGCAGCACCGCGAACTCGTCGCCGCCCAGCCGGGCCGCGGTGTCCTGGTCCCGCAGGCAGGCCCGGATCCGGTCGGCCACCTCGACGAGCAGCCGGTCGCCCGCCGCGTGCCCGAGCGAGTCGTTGATGACCTTGAAGCGGTCCAGGTCGACGAAGAGCACGGCCAGGCTGCCGGCGGCCAGTTGCTCCTCCATCCGGGTCAGGAAGAGGGCGCGGCTGGCCAGCCCGGTCAGCGAGTCGTGGAAGGCCTGGTTCATCGCCTCCAGGGTGCGTGCGTCGGTCAGCGCCAGGCTGACGTGCTCGGCGTACGCCTTGAGCACCTCCTGGGCCGGCTTGTCCCATTCCCGGGTCCGGCCATAGGTGCCGACGGTCAGGCTGCCCACCACCACGCCGTTCTCGTGCACCGGGGTGGCCATCACCGAGGCCAGCCGGTGCGCGCTCATCGACGGCATCGCGATCGGGGAGGCCGCGTAGTCGGTGACCATCGTCAGCTCGTCGCCCAGGATCGCCAGCCCGGAGACGCCGGCCGAGGGCAGCGGCAGGTGCTGCAGGCGGACCGCGGTCTCCACCGGCACCCCGGTGAACGCGGTCATGCTGCCCCGGCTCGGGTCGTCCCGGTCGAGTAGGTTGAGGCAGCACATGTCGACGTCGAGCAGGCCGCGCAGGCTGACCGTGACGGTGTCGAAGATCTGGTCGAGCGGCGCCCGCCGGGCGATCGCCCGCTGCACGTCGGTGAGCTGCTCGAACAGGCGCTGGCGCTGGTGCAGGAAGTCGAGGAGGCGGTCGTTCTCGCGGGCGTACCGGCGTTCCGACTCGGTGGTCTGCAGGGTGCGCAGGCTCAGTTCGAGCACCCGGGCGAGGCCGCGCAGCAGGCAGATCTCCTCGGCGGTGAACGGCGCCGACTGCCGGCCGAGCACCAGCACTCCGGCCGGGTCGCCGTCGATCGTCGCCACGGTGGCGGCGTGCCGCCGGCCGCCGATCTCCAGGGTGGCCCGGCTTCCGGAGAGGATCTCGCTGATCGCGTACGCCGGTACGTCCTCGGCGGCGATGCCGTAGGCGGCCACGACGCCCTCGTCCATCATCAGCACCGCGATGTCGGCGTCGAGGGCCCGGGCCGCGCACTCCACGGCGGCATGCTGAGCGGCCGGTCCGCCGGGCCGGTCGGCCACCACGGACAGGAACTCGGTGAGTTGCTGGGTCGCTAGCACGCCGGGCCAATCGGCCGCCCGCTCGGGCACTTGAGCAAAAGGGGACGCCCGGAGGCCACACCGCGGGCATGAAGCGGTCAGATTTTTCGGCCAAACGGGCACGCAATTTGCGAGTTCCGGCCGGTTTGATCATGGTTCGTGGCGAGCTCGACAGGCATCGAAGCGGGCAAGTAAACAACAAACTCGCCTACCTTGTGATGGGGGCCACAGGTTTCTCCGGTGTTAAAAATAGTCGTCGGTTGATCGAGCGAGGGGGCGGGGATGAATGCGGACGAGAGGCAGCACCAGATCGTCGCCTTGGCCCGTCAGCAGGGCGAGGTCGACGTCGCGAAACTCGCCGCGGAACTGAATGTCTCGGCCGAGACGATTCGCCGCGATCTGCGGCTGCTCGAAAAGCACGGACTCCTCCGGCGCACGCACGGCGGGGCATATCCGGTGGAGACCGCGAAATTCGAGACCGACCTCGCCATCCGGACCACGCGCGGCGTTCCCGAAAAACGCCGGATCGCGGCCGCCGCGGCCGCCCTCATCGGTGACGCCGAGACCATCTTCATCGACGAGGGATTCACCCCGCAGCTCATCGCCGAGGCGCTCCCGACCGACCGGCCGCTGACCGTCGTCACCGCTTCCCTGCACACCGCGGCCTGGCTGGCGACCTCCAGCCCGGCCACGGTTCTGCTGCTCGGCGGCCGGGTGCGGGGCCGCACCCTGGCCACCGTCGACCACTGGGCGAGCGCCATGCTGGCCGGCTTCGTCATCGACCTCGCCTTCGTCGGCGCCAACGGCATCTCCCGGGAGGCCGGGCTCACCACCCCCGACCCGGCGGTCGCCGACGTGAAATCGCACGCGGTCCGCTCCGCACGACGCCGGGTCTTCGCCGGCATTCACACCAAATTCGGCGTGCGCACGTTCTGCAAATTCGCCGAGGTTTCCGATTTCGAGTCCCTGGTCACGGACACCGCATTGCCGGCGTCCGAGGCGCAACGCTATTCCCGGCTCGGGCCGTCGGTCATCCGGGTCTAACCGCTCTCTCGCACCCGATCCATTCGCCGTTTTCCATAAAACGGAGGTTCCACCATGCCCAAAAAACTCAGGCCAAAGAAGCTAGCACTGGTGGCCGCCGGTCTGCTGCTGCTGACCGCGGGCTGTTCCGGTGCCGGGTCGACCGGCAGCGGCTCCGGCGGCTCCGATGACCAGACCATCACCGCGCTCATGGTCGGCAACCCGCAGATGGAGGACATCCAGAAGCTGACCGCCGACAACTTCACCAAGCAGACCGGAATCAAGGTCAAGTTCACGATCCTCCCGGAGAACGAACTGCGCGACAAGGTCACCCAGGACGTGGCCAACCAGGGCGGCCAGTACGACGTGGCCACGGTCGGCGCCTACGAGGTGCCGATCTGGGCCAAGAACGGCTGGCTCCAGCAGCTCTCCGACAAGGCCAACGCCGACGCCGGTTATGACACCGGCGACCTGCTCAAGCCGATGGTGGCCGCGCTGACCGGCGACGACGGCAAAATGTACGGCGCCCCGTTCTACGGCGAGTCGTCGTTCCTCATGTACAACAAGGACCTGTTCGCGGCCAAGGGCCTGACCATGCCCGAGCACCCGACCTGGGACCAGGTCGCCGGGTTCGCGGCCAAGCTCAACGACAAGGGCAAGGGCGTGGCCGGCATCTGCCTGCGCGGGCTGCCCGGCTGGGGTGAGCTGTTCGCCCCGCTGACCACGGTCGTCAACACGTACGGCGGCACCTGGTTCGACAAGGACTGGACGCCCAAGGTCAACGCACCCGAGTTCAAGCAGGCCACCCAGTTCTACGTCGACCTGGTCAAGAAGTACGGCGAGTCGGGTGCCCCGCAGTCCGGCTTCACCGAGTGCCTGAACACCTTCGGCCAGGGCAAGGCCGCCATGTGGTACGACGCCACGTCGGCCGCCGGCACGCTCGAGGACCCGAACGCCAGCAAGGTCGCCGGCCACGTCGGCTACGTCTACGCCCCGGTCGAGAAGACCGACTACTCGGGCTGGCTCTGGACCTGGTCGTGGGTGATGCCGAAGACCACCAAGAAGGCCGAGGCGGCCTGGAAGTTCATCTCCTGGGCGACCAGTAAGGACTACGAGCAGCTGGTCGGCTCCAAGCTCGGCTGGTCGCGGGTCCCGTCCGGCAAGCGCACCTCGACGTACTCGATCCCGCAGTACAAGGACTCGGCCAAGGCGTTCGCCGACGTCACGCTCGGCTCGATCGAGCACGCCAACCCGCAGAACCCCGGTCTGCAGCCGCGGCCCGCGCTCGGCGTCCAGTACGTCGGCATCCCCGAGTTCGCCGACCTCGGCACCAAGGTGTCGCAGGAGGTGAGCGCCTCGATAGCCGGCAGCACGACGGTCGACAAGGCGCTGGACGACGGCCAGCAACAGGCCGAGGCCGTGGCCAAGAACTACAAGGGCAAGTAAACGGCGATGACCACCATGGTCGCCCGGCCGGACGAGCGGACCCAGCCGCCCGTCCGGCCCGCCCGGGGCGCAGCCAAAGAACGCTGGGTACGCCGCGCACCACTGTTGCCCGCCCTGATCTTCGCCGTCGTCGTCACCCAGATCCCGTTCCTCTACACGCTCTACCTGTCCACGCTGAGCTGGAACGCGCTGCGGCCGGGCAAGCACGACTTCGTCGGGCTGTCGAACTACGGCACCGTGCTCTCCGACTCGCGGCTGCGGGCGGCGCTGCTCAACACGGTGTTGCTGACCGCCGGCGCGGTGATCTGCTCGATGATCATCGGGCTCGGGCTGGCCCTGCTGCTCGACCGCAAGTTCATCGGGCGGTCGGTCGTGCGTACCCTGCTGATCACGCCGTTCCTGGTCATGCCGATCGCGGCCGCGCTGCTCTGGAAGCACGCGATCTTCAACCCGGCGTACGGTCTGATCAACGGGCTGCTCGGCGGTCAGACCGACTGGATCTCGTCGTACCCGAAGGCCGCGGTGATCACGACGCTGGTCTGGCAGTGGACGCCGTTCATGATGCTGATCCTGCTGGCCGGGCTGCAGTCGCAGTCGAACGAGGTGCTGGAGGCGGCGCGGGTCGACGGGGCCAACGCGTTCCAGATCTTCCGCCGGATGACGCTGCCGCATCTGCGCCAATACCTCGAACTGGGCGGGCTCCTCGGCTCGATCTACCTGGTCAACACGTTCGACGCGGTCTTCAGCATCACCCAGGGCGGTCCCGGCACGGCGACCACGAACCTGCCGTACGAGATCTACCTGACCACGTTCCGCAAGTTCGAGTACGGCGAGGCGTCCGCGGCCGGCGTCGTCGTGGTGGTCCTGACGATCATCGTGGCGACCTTCGCGCTGCGGGTCATCTCCAGCCTCTTCAAGATGGAGGAGAGCCGGTGAACAAGCGCCTGAGCAACACGGTCTGGGGCGTGGTCGCGTGGGTGGCCGGGATCGTCTTCGTGTTTCCGGTGATCTGGATGGTGCTGACCAGCTTCAAGCAGGAGCAGGACGCCGCCAGTAACCCGCCGACCTGGGTCTTCAAGCCGACCCTGTCGCACTATCACGAGGTCTTCGACCGCAACATCCTGCCGTTCCTGCTCAATTCGCTGATGGCGGCGATCTTCTCGACCGTGCTGGTGATCGCGCTCGCCACCCCGGCCGCGTACGCGCTCTCGATCCGCCCGGTACGCAAGTGGACGGACACGCTGTTCTTCTTCATCAGCACCAAGATGATGCCGGCTGTGGCCGCCCTGTTGCCGGTCTATCTGCTGGCCAAGCAGCTGCACATGCTCGACAACGTCTGGACCATGGTCATCCTCTACACGTCGATGAACCTGCCGCTCGCGGTCTGGATGATGCGCTCGTTCCTGCTCGAGGTGCCGCGCGAGGTGCTCGAGGCCGGCGAGGTGGACGGCGCCGGGCTGACGACCTCGATCCGGAAGATCATCCTTCCGATCGTTTCGCCGGGATTGGCGGCTACCGCACTGATCTGCTTCATTTTCGCCTGGAACGAGTTCTTCCTCGCGGTTAACCTGACCGCGACGAACGCCGGCACCGCGCCGATCTTCCTGGTCGGCTTCATCACCTCCGAGGGGCTGTTCCTGGCCAAGCTCTGCGCGGCCGCGACGCTGGTGTCGCTGCCGGTGCTGATAGCGGGCTGGCTCGCTCAGAACAAGCTGGTCCGCGGCCTCTCGATGGGAGCCGTCAAGTGAAAGCAGCCGTCGTCACCACCCCGGGGACGATCGCCGTCGAACAGGTGCCGGACCCGGCGCCCGGTCCCACCGAGGTGGTGGTCAGGCCGGCCGCGACCGGGATCTGCGGCACCGACCTGCACATCATGGACGGCGAGTTCGCCCCGGCCTATCCGATCGTGCCGGGCCACGAGTTCGCCGGCGAGATCGTCGCGGTCGGCTCCGGGGTCACCGGCTACGCGGTCGGCGACCAGGTGGCAGTCGACCCGTCCCTCTACTGCGGACACTGCTATTACTGCAAACGGGCGCGGGGCAACCAGTGCGAGAACTGGGCGGCGATCGGGGTGACCGCCGCCGGGGCGGCCGCCGAATACGTCGCCGCCCCGATGGCCAACCTGTTCAAGCTCCCCGCTCATCTGGCGGCGCGCGACGCGGCTCTGATCGAGCCGCTCTCGTGCGCGGTCCGCGGGTTCGACGTGCTGCCCCGAGCCATGGCCTCGACCTATCTGATCTACGGCTCGGGCACGATGGGGCTGATGATGCTCTCGCTGGCCAAGCGGGCGGGCGCCGAGTCGGTGTCCATCGTGGACCTCAACCCGGCGCGCCTCGAAACGGCCCGCCGGATCGGCTGCTCCGCCGCCGTGACCTCGGCCGAGGAGATCGAGGCGCCGCGAGGCTTCGACGTGGTCATCGACTGTACGGGCGTGGAGGCGGCGATTCGCGACGGTCTCCAGCGGGTCGGACGAGGAGGCACCTTCCTGCAGTTCGGGGTCGCGGCGTACGACGCGCGGGTGGCGATCGAGCCGTACGAGATCTATCGCCGCGAGATCACCATCACCGGCTCGATGGCGGTGCTGCACAGCTTCGACCGGGCCGGGCAGCTTCTCGCCGCGGGCGTCCTCGACCCATCGATCTTCGTCAGTCACCGGTTCCCTCTGACCTCGTACGCCGAGGCGCTGGGCCAGTTCCGAGCCGGTGTGGGCCGAAAGATCCTCATAGAGCCTTAGCTGGTAGACATGGGTTTGTGCCATCTTTATCCACGATCAGTGAATGAATGGTCACACCCGGTTGTCTCTTCTCTTGCCGGTCACGCTCAATGGACCGGTGGACAACGCCGAGGATTCACCGCCCACGCTCGCCTCAGATCGGATCGGTCCGGCCTCCGTCCTCGTCTCGGCACTCGGCGCGACCGCGCCCCTGGCCGTCCTGATCACCGTGGTCCCCGCCGCGTACGCCCGCGGCGGGGGTCCGCTGGTCCCGCTCACCTTCGTCGCGCTCGCCGTCGTGCTCCTGCTCTTCTCGGCCGGTTACGCCGCGATGGCCGACCGCGCCCCGTTCGCCGGCGCCCTGTACGCGTGCATCGCCCGCGGTCTCGGCCGCCCGGCCGGGCTCGGCGCGGCCTGGGTCGCGCTGCTCTCGTACACCGCACTCCAGGCCGGCCTCTACGGCATCGTCGGAGCGGCCGCGGCGCCAATGCTCGGGAACTGGTTCGGCCTCCACGAGCCGTGGTGGGCCGTGGCCGCCGCCGGCTGGTTCCTGGTCGCGATCGCCGGCACCGCACGCGTCCGCGCCCTCGGCGTCCTGCTCGCGGTGATCGTGGTCGCCGAGGCGGCGGTCCTCTCCGGCTTCGCCGCGGCCGACCTCATCCACCCGGCCGGCGACCACCTCACCCGCACGGCGATCCTCCCCGGCCACCCGGCGGCGATCGACCGGCCGGTGCTCGGCCTGCTCCTGGCGTTCGGCGCGCTCGCCTTCGTCGGCTTCGAAACCACCGGGGTCTTTGCCGAGGAGACGACCCGGCCGCGCCGGGACGCGGGCCGGGCGACGTACGCGGTGGTCATCTGCTTCACGCTGCTCCTGGCCGTGCCGGCGTGGGCGCTCGCGGCCGGGGCGGGACCGGACCGGGTCGGCGCGCTGGCCGACACGCGAGGCTCGGAGATGGTGTTCGACCTGGCGTCGGCCCGGCTCGCGCCGTGGGCGGTGACGCTGGGCCGGATCGTGCTGGTCACCGGGCTGCTCGGGGCGATGGTCGCGCTGCAGGCGACGATCGCGCGTTACCTGTTCGCCCTCGGCCGCGAACAGATCTTCCCGCGAGTGCTCGGCCGGGCGTCCCGGCGTACGTCCGCACCGCGCGCCGCATCGCTCACCCAGACCGTTCTCACCGGCGCGGCGCTCGGCGCCGCGGTCCTGGCCGGCGTCGACGCACCCGGCGTGCTCGCCCGCCGCCTCACCGCCCTCGGCGGCCTCGGCATCCTGGTGCTGCTGCTGGCGACCTCGCTCGCCGCCCTGCTGCACCTCAACCGCGTCCCGAACGCCCGGGCCGACGGTGTCATGGCCCGCTTCATCGCGCCCATTCTGTCCACTGTGTCCCTCGGGGTGCTGTGCTACCTGGCCTTCCGTAACCTGCCGGCCCTGCTGAGCATCCGAGCGTCGGACAACCTGATCTGGATCGTGCCGGCCGCGCTCGGCGCGGTCGCCCTGATCGGCCTCCTGCACGCGGCGATGCTCCGCGCGACCCGCCCGGCGATCTACGCCGGCATCGGCCACGGCGGCGCCCCGGTCGTGGTCAGCCCGAAAATCCCCCGGCCCCGAAAACCACGGGAACCTGGCGCCCACCGCCCCGAGCGCGTTAGAGATTGACGCCTTACGGGACGAGCGCGGGGGCCCACATGAAGAAAGACAGTGTCGTCCGGCTGGTCATCATGCTGCACCACGCGTTCGAGATCGAGCTCGACCGGCTGCGGCCGCTCGCCGGGTGGTCGGGCTGGGACCCGGAGGGCGCGCTGACCGACGCCGAGGCGGAAGCGCTGCTCACGCCCCGGCCCGCCCGGCCCGCCGGATGGCCCCGCTCGGAGCGCCCGTTCCAGCCGGTCGTCGACGAGCGGCCCGGCACGACTACCTGACGCTGCCCAGCGGCGACTTCGTGGTCCCCTGGGGCGCGTTCGCCTGGCAGATCACCGAGCGCGACTACACACCCGACGCCAAGACGTTCCAGGGACCCACGCTCGGGCCGCTGGAAGACGCCGTGCTGCCGCTCACGCTCGACGGCGACGGCCTCTGGCTCCGGGCGATCACGTCGGACCACCGCATGATCCTGGGCCGCCTGGTCTTCCACGACGTCCAGGAGTTCGAGGTCGCCGGCGCCCACATGCGGCCGACCGCCGTCGTCGACGCCGGACCCCAGGGTGCGTACCGCCGCTACGAGCTGCTCGGCGACAAGCGCGACTACTACGTCGTGGCGGCCGGCCTCCAGGTGCGCGCACCGAATGGGTGAAGGCGATGGCTGGCCGCCCCGGGATTTGCGGCAGGATGGCGACATGAGCCCGGTCAGTCGTCGTCGTAAGGGTGCCACCGCTCGGGTGGTGCGGGCAGTTCCGGCCTATGTCGAGCCTGAGCCGTGTAATTGCCCGGCCTGCACCGGCGAGGAATTCGATCCGGCGGAGATGTTCGACGACCTGCTGGGCGGCATGGGTGAGCTGGCCGAGGTCGACGATCCGACCGAGGCGGAACTGCTCGCCGCGCTGTTCTTCGCCGCGGCACCGATCACCGCCGACGAGGTCGTGCCGTCGCTGATCACGGCGGCCACCCCGCAGGCCTTCGCCCTGCTGCTGGAGCTCGACGCCGTACGCGGCTCGCCGGCCACCGCCGCGGCGGTCGAGCAGCTGGCCCAGGCCGGGATGCCCGAGCCGAGGTGGGCGGCGGCCACGCGCGAACCCTTGACCGGCCACCTGTTTCGCGCCTTCCGGTTCGAGGAGGTCGCCGCCTCGATGCTGGTCTGCTCCTTCGAGCGGGCGGGCCGCACCCAGGCGTTCGTCGTCAAGATCGATGACACCGACTGTCACTCGGCGATCGACATCCAGCTGGCGCCGGGCGAGGTTCTGGACGAGTTCATGGCCCAGACTCCGGTCGAGGCCGAAAAGGAAGGCATCCAGGTGGTCGCCGAGGATCTCGCCCCGGAGGACTTCCGGTGGGAGATCGAGCGGGCGCTCGACGCCCGGGCGGTGCACGACGAGGAAGACGGCCCGATGCCGGAAGAGCCCGACGATTCCGACAAACCCGACTACGACGTTCTGGCGGAACTGCTGCGGTCACGGATGCGTACGCTGCCCGAGCCGACCCGCCCGCCGGCCCGGCACGGCTCCGACGACTTCTCGCTGGTCGAGTCGATCGGCCACATCGCCGAGGCAGCCGAGGAATCCGGGAACAACCGGCTCAAGCGGCTCGGACAGGCGAAGCTGCCGCCGAAGCCGAAACGGAAGAAGGCCGACGGACCGGCCCCGATCTACCAGATCAAGGTGAGCCTGCGAGGCGCGAAACCGCCGATCTGGCGGCGCCTCGAACTGCCGGCCGACACCACGCTCGCCCGCCTGCACCGGATCATTCAGGTGGCGTTCGGCTGGGACGACAGCCACCTCCACATCTTCCGGACCCCGTACGGCGAATTCGGCGACGAAGGCCGCTCGGAGGCGTCGGTAACCCTGGAACAAATGGCGGGGGAGATGTTCACCTATCTCTACGACTTCGGCGACAACTGGCTCCACGAGATCGTGTTCGAGGACACGCCCACCCGGGAGCAGGTGACCTATCCCCGCTGC
The DNA here is from genome assembly GCF_040682075.1 of Actinoplanes sp. NPDC051411. Classification (NCBI taxonomy): domain Bacteria; kingdom Bacillati; phylum Actinomycetota; class Actinomycetes; order Micromonosporales; family Micromonosporaceae; genus Actinoplanes; species Actinoplanes sp. NPDC051411. The sequence continues at coordinate 102,315 of NZ_JBFBAD010000018.1, forward strand.
ACCGACGGGCGGCGGGCGGCACCGTCCGAGGACTCCGGAGGCGTCTGGGGCTACGAAGAACTGGTCGCGGTGCTGGCCGACCCGAGTCACCCGGAACACCAGGACCGCCTGGAGTGGCTCGGCCTGGACTCAGCGGACGACTTCCAGCCCGCCCGGTTCGACCAGGCCGCCATCAACGAGGCCCTCGCCCGGCTGAGGTGACCTGACGCGTCGAGGCGAATTTCAGTGTGCCGGGGCTCGTGGGGTTCGGGATTCGAAGGACCTGACGCGGGCGCCTCTGGTCTACACCCTCGATGAATGGCGGGCGTTCGTCGGCGGGGTCAAGGACGGCGAGTTCGACGCCTGAGGCGCCCGGCTTTCAGCCGAAGAACTCCTGGATCTGGGCCAAGGTGAGATAGCCCTGCGGCTCGAGGTCGGCCGGGATCTCCGGAAGGGGCCTGGTGGTGACCGTGACCGCGCGGACGTCGGCCGGGAGCCGGGGGACCGGTGGGGTCGGTGGGAGGTCGGGCATCGACATGGCCTGGCGGATGACCTCGAACATGCTCCGGACCTCGGAGGTCGCGCGGACCGGCAGGTCGGTCTCCTCGCGGCGGGGGAGGGCGCAGGTGAAGTTCGCGCGCAGCCGGTCGTCGAGGCGGCGGATGTCGGCGCTCGGGCGCAGGTGGTCGAGGTTGCCTTCGGCGACGATGCCCAGTTCGCAGGCGGCCAGGCCGGAGCGGCGCCACCAGGAGCGCCAGGCCGGGTCGGCGTTCAGGGTCAGGGCGACGTGCTGGAGCGCGATCATGTAGTCCTGTGGGGCGTCGCCCTCGCCGGTCGTGGTGCCCATGTGCGGGTGCAGCCAGGAGCTGCCCCAGGCGGCGGTGTTGGCGCCGGTGCCGGTGTCGACCGCCGGCTCGTGCTGCCAGTCGGTGCGGGTGGAGATGCGGTAGGCCTGCTCGGCGATCGGCATCAGCTGGGCGGCGGGCCGGTCGGTGAATCCGGCCAGGCGGTCCGGTGCGGACAAGACCTGACGGTACGCCGAGGCGCCGGCGGCGACGGCCGCGCAGCGTACGCCCAGGAACGATGCGCCGGACCGTTGCACCGCGCGGAAATGCGCGGGGGTGTCGAGGGCGTGCAGTGCGCGCGCCAGGTGGTCGGCGAAGTCCCGGATGTCGGCGGCGCCGTGGTCGGAGAGCTGATCGGCTAGCCGGTCGAAGTCCGCCGGTTCGCGGCCGATCGAGTCGACCAGGCCCCAGAACGTCTGCTCGTCCATACCCCGCATGGTGACATTGCGATCACTCTCCGGCTGGAATGCGACTCGGCACGTACGGGCGAATTGCCGGGTGATGACCGGCCGGTTACCCCGTTCTGAGGGGTTGAGGGCTTCGTCACGGTGGATAACCTGCTTCTATAAGCAGGTGATATAAATTCTCCTGTGCAGCAGTCAGTGATGCTTCCGGTCGAGGACGCGGCTGTCGCGGCCGGGTTCGAGCGCTTCTTCGAGACGCTCCGCCGCATCACCCCGCGCGAAGAGCTGAGCCTCACCGCCGCGTCCACGCTGCGCCGGCTCGAGCGGTCCGGCCCTCACCGGCTGTGCGAGCTGTACACCCCCGAGGGCATCAGCCAGCCCGCGATGACGCAGCTGGTGACGCGCCTCGAGAAGGAGGGCCTCGCCGAGCGGAGCAGCGATCCGGCCGACGGACGCGCCGTGGTCGTCAGCATCACCGAGGCCGGGCGAGCCGCCGTGGCCCGCCGCCGGGAGGGCCGGGCCCAGGCCCTCTCCGGGCTCCTGCAGGACCTCACTCCGGCTGAGCATGCCGCCATCGTCGCGGCGCTGCCGGCGCTGGAGCGGCTCGGCGACCTGGTCGCCGAGCAACCTACGACCTGACCCGACCTGACCATCGGATCGTCCGCCCGCGCCGACGCGGGCCCGGTCCGAGCTGCCCAAGAAGGGGGTATTACGCGTGCTATCCGTGGATCATCCGCGCTACAAGTGGATCGCGCTGTCGAACACCACGCTCGGCACACTGCTGGCGACGATCAACTCCTCCATCGTGCTGATCTCGCTGCCCGCCATCTTCAAGGGCATCAAGGTCGACCCGCTGTCGCCCGGCAACGTGAGCTACCTGCTGTGGATGCTCATGGGTTACATGCTGGTGACCGCGGTGCTGGTCGTCACCCTCGGCCGGCTCGGTGACATGTACGGCCGCGTCAAGATCTACAACGCCGGCTTCGCGATCTTCACCGTCTGCTCGGTCATTCTGTCGCTCGACCCGTTCAGCGGCGGCGACGGCGCGCTGTGGCTGATCGGCTGGCGGGTGCTGCAGGCGGTCGGCGGCGCGATGCTGATGGCCAACTCGGCCGCGATCATCACCGACGCGTTCCCGACCCGGCAGCGCGGCATGGCGCTCGGCGTCAACATCGTCTCGGCGCTGGCCGGCTCGTTCATCGGCCTGGTGCTCGGCGGGGTGCTCGCCGAGTGGGACTGGCGGTCGATCTTCTGGGTCAACGTTCCGGTCGGCGTGATCGGCACGATCTGGGCGTACCGCTCGCTGCACGACACCGGCGTACGCCGGAAGGCCAAGATCGACTGGTGGGGCAACGCGACCTTCGCGATCGGGCTCACCGCCCTTCTCGCCGCGATCACGTACGGCATTCAGCCGTACGGTGGCCACACGATGGGCTGGACCAACCCGTGGGTGCTGACCGGCCTGATCGGCGGTGCGGCGGTGCTCGTGATCTTCGGCATCATCGAGACCAGGGTCGCCGAGCCGATGTTCCCGCTCGGGCTCTTCAAGAACCTGGCCTTCACCAGCGGCAACGCGGCCAACCTGCTGGCCAGCATCGCCCGCGGTGGTCTGCAGTTCATGCTCATCATCTGGCTGCAGGGCATCTGGCTGCCGCAGCACGGCTACACGTACGAGAAGACTCCGCTCTGGGCCGGCATCTACCTGGTGCCGATGACCATCGGCTTCCTGGTCGCGGGTCCCCTCGCCGGCTACCTGTCCGACCGGTTCGGGCCGCGCCTGTTCGCCAGCGGCGGCCTGGTCGTGATGGCGGCGTCGTTCTTCGGACTCCTGCTGCTGCCGGGCAACTTCAACTACCCGCTGTTCGCCATCCTGATCTTCGTCAACGGCCTCGGCGGCGGTCTCTTCGCGGCGCCGAACACGTCGCTGGTCATGTCGAGCGTTCCCGCCAACATGCGCGGCGCCGCCTCCGGCATGCGGGCCACCTTCCAAAACTCGGGCATGGTGCTCTCGATCGGCGTCTTCTTCTCGCTGATGGTGGCCGGGCTGGCCAACTCGCTGCCGGGCAGCCTGAGCGCCGGCCTCACCGGCCAGGGGGTGCCGGCCGCGACCGCCAACCAGATCGCCCAGCTGCCGCCGGTCGGCACGCTGTTCGCGGCGTTCCTCGGCTTCAACCCGATCGGCCAGCTGCTCGGTCCGCAGGTGCTCGGCGCGCTGCCGAAGGCCAACTCCGACCGGCTGACCGGCCTGGAGTTCTTCCCGCAGCTGATCTCGAAGCCGTTCCACGACGGCCTGGTGATCGTCTTCTGGCTGGCGATCGCGATGGCCCTGGTCGGCGCGGCGGCCTCGCTGGTCAAGGCCCGCAAGCCGGTCGAGCCGGCGGAAGGGGAGTCGCCGGCGGTCGAGCGGACCGGCGAGTTCGTCGCCCACGAGGCCGAGGTGCAGGCCGAACTGGCCGACGCGGTGCCGATCGCCCCGATGACGGCGATCCCGGAACCGCTGGGTGATCAGGTGCCGGACGACTCGGCGCCGCTGACCAAGTAGGCGTTACCGCACAGGATTGGATGGGGCTCGCCGGTTCGGCGGGCCCCATCGCCCGTCCCAGGCGCGGTCTGATCGGGGGCGGCCGGAAGCTGGGCCGCCCGTCCGGTCCCGCCGAGATGAGCGCGGCCGAGATGACGGGCCCCCGCGGGCTTCAGGCGGAGGTGGGCGCGATCGCGGCGTCGACCAGTGAGGCGGCCACGCCGCGGGCGGTCACGGCGGCCGCCGCCCGGCGGTCCATGCGGGCCCCGGCGGTCGCGCCGTCGTAGAGGACCATGAGCTGCTCGGCGAGCAGGATCGGGTCGTGGGCGCCGGCGTCGCGGGCCAGTTCGGTGAAGAGCCCCCGGGTCCAGGCCCGGTTGGCGGTCGCGACCTCGTCGACCACGCCGCCGGGCGCAGACTCGGCCGACGCGTTGTAGAACGCGCAGCCGCGGAACCCGTTGTCGGAGGCCATGTCGGCGAGCACGTCGAACACGCCGATCAGGCGGTCGCGTGGGTCGTCGTGGCGTTCCAGGCCGGCGAGCAGCCGGCTGCGCCGGATCTCGTGCCGGCCTTCGAGGTAGGCCCGGATCAGCTCGTCCTTGCTGCCGAAGCAGCTGTAGAGCGAGGCCTTGGCGACGCCGGCGCGCTCGATGATGCGGTCGATGCCGACCGTGTGCACGCCCTCGGCATAGAACAGCTCGTCGGCGGCGGCCAGGAGCCGCTCGCGGGCCGACGCCCTGCGCGGGGAATTCGGCCGGGTGGTTGCAGGTGACGCAGCGGACATGAGGTTGACGATAGCAGACAGATCTGTCTACTGTCTTGGAGTCAGACAGACCTGTCTGGCTAATTGACCGGGAGGAACCCCGAGATGACCACCGTTGCCCAGAGGGCCCGGCCGGACGTCGCCCGCAGCTCCGACCGACGGCTTTCCCGCCCGGTCGCCTTCGCCGCGATCGCCGCGATCTTCATCACGTTCGCCGCCGCGTCGGCCGCCCCCTCCCCGTTGTACGTCGTCTACCAGCACCTGTGGGGCTTTTCCGCGACAACTCTCACCGTTGTTTTCGCGGTTTACGTCGCCGGCCTGATCGGTGCGCTGCTCATGCTGGGCGCGCTCTCCGATCACATCGGCCGCCGCCCGGTGCTCGCCGCCGCGATCGCCCTCGAGGTGATCTCGCTCGTGCTCTTCCTGACCGCCGGCAACGTGCCGGTGCTGCTGCTGGCCCGGCTGCTGCAGGGTGTGGCCACCGGCACCGCGATGACCACCCTCGGTGCCGCGCTGGTCGACCTCAACCCGCCCCACGCCCCCGGACGCGCCGGGCTGCTCAACGGCATCGCCCCGACCTCCGGCCTGGCGATCGGCGCCCTCGGCTGCGGTGCCCTCGTGCAGTACGCCCCCGAGCCCACCCACCTCGTCTGGGCACTTCTGCTGGTCGGCATGGCGCTGGCCGCCGTGGTCGTCGCCCGCATCCCCGAGACCTCGGCCCTCAAGCCCGGCGCCGCCGGCTCGCTGCGTCCCCGGCTCGGCGTCCCGGCCCGGATCCGCGCCGACGTGGTCGCCCTGACCCCGATCATCGTCGCCGGCTGGGCGATCGCCGGGCTCTACATGTCGCTTGGCCCGTCGGTGGCGGCCAGTGTCTTCGGGCTCACCAACCACCTGATCGGCGGCCTGGTCGTGACGCTCCTCGCCGGCGTGGGCGCGGTCGCCTCGTACGTCCTGCGCAAGGTGCCCGCGGCGCGGGTCCTGACGCTGGCCGGCGTGCTGCTGACCGTCGGCTCGGTGGTGAGCGTGCTCGGCGTCGAGTTCGAGAACATCTGGCTGGCCGCGGCGGGCACGGTGCTCAGCGGGATCGGGTTCGGCGCCTCGGCGCTGGCCCAGTTCGGCACCCTGGCCACGCTGGCCGCGCCGCACGAGCGCGGTGAGCTGTTCGCGGTCGCGCTGGTGATCGCGTACACCGCGTTCAGCGTGCCGGCGGTGATCGCCGGTTTCGCCGCCACCTCGGCCGGTCTGCACCCGACCGCGCTGGTCTACGGCACGGTGGTGGCCTTCTTCGGAGCCGCCGCGGTGGTCGCCCAGCAGGTTCGCAAGGCCCGCTGAACCCGCCATCTTTCGTGGCGCCCCGGCGTGGGGCGGGCCGGCAGGGGCGGGCCCCCGGCCCCCGATTTGGGCGAAACGGACACGAAAGACTGGGAGGGAGAGAAATGAGTG
>NZ_JBFBAD010000019.1:0-107022 GCF_040682075.1 Actinoplanes sp. NPDC051411
TAAGGCGGACCAGGATGCCAATCGCCGCAAACTCGGGTCGAAGGGCGGGCGGCCACCGTCCTTCGACTCCGCGATCTACAAGCAGCGTCACGCGGCGGAGTGCGGCATTAACCGGCTTGAACGCCACCGCGCTATCGCCACCAGGTTCGACAAACTCGCCGTGCGCTACGAAGCCACCGTCACCATCGCCGCGATCAACGAGTGGCTATGACTTCGATACACGCCCTAATGCCTACAGATTGTAGGAGTAGGCTCGATCGATGTCCGGCCGCCGTGTTCTGATCACTGCCGGGGTGTCGGCGGTGCTCTTCACGGCGTTGACGGCCCTCGTCGTGGCGCGGAACGGCCCGTTGCTGACGTTCGACGCGACGGTCAGCTCGGCTGCGTGGCGAGCGGCCGTCGGGCATCCGGCGTGGCGTTGGTTGATGACCGTGGTCACCAATACCGGAGGGCCCGCCGTCGTGACGGTCGCCGCGGTGGCCGCGGTCGCGGTGCTGCTGGAGTTCCGGAGATGGCGCGACGCCGTCTTCGTGGCCGTGGCCATGCTGGGAGCGGCCGGCATCCGGCTGATCGTCCTGAACGCGGTCGGGCGGATGCGGCCGGTTGATCGGCTGGCGCCGGCAGCCGGGTTCTCGTTTCCGTCCGGCCACACCACCGGGTCGGCGACGGCCGCGCTGATCGCGATCACCCTGCTCTGGCCGCTCCTGCGGGGCCTTCGACGGGTCGTCGTCGTGGGAGCGGCCGGGCTGTGGGCCGTCGCGGTCGGGGTGAGCCGGGTGGCGCTGGTGGTGCACTGGCCGACCGATGTTCTCGGGGCCTGGCTGCTGGCCGTCACCGTGGTCGTGCTCGCGCTGCCGGTGCGGGGCGCGCTCGGGCGAGCCGGGCCAGGCACGAGCGGCGGAGACGAATCCGGCGATGGTCGTGGCCGGCCCGGGCGTTCAGAGCCGGTCGCGCCCGACGGTGACGAAAGCGGCGGTGGCGATGGTCGCGGCCGGCCCGCGTCTTCCGAGCCGGTCGCGCCCGCTGGGGGCGAGTTCGACGGTGGCGAGAGTCGGGGCCCGATCGGGCGTTCAGAGCCAGGCCCGGGCGACGGCGACGAACTCGGTGGTGGCGAGCGTCGGGGTCCGGTCGGGCGTTCAGAGCCAGGCGCGGGCGACGGCGACGAACTCGGCGGTGGCGATGGTCGCGGCCGTGCCGAACGTGACGAGCAGGGCGAGCAGGCCGGCGAGGCGGCGCCGGTGCGGTCGGGGAGCGGGACCGGTCAGGGCCTGCACACGGCGGACGACGGGGCCGCCGCCGACCGCGAGTGACGGCCCCGGGCGTACGGTCGCCAGCCCGGCCCGGGCAATCGCCCGGGCCGCCAATCCTCGATCGCCGACCGCGGCGGCCGCGTCTTCGTCGGCCCACCGCTCGACCAGGTAGGTCACCGCTTCCCGGGCCGGGATGAGCAGCGGGTTGATCGCCGCGGCCATGGCCGCGGCGAGGACGAGGGTGTGGTGGCGGTGGCGCAGGTGGGCGCGCTCGTGGGCGAACATCACCTGCCGCTCGTGGTGGTCGAGCAGATGCAGCATGGCGGTGGTCACGAGGATGTGCCCGGGGCGGCCCGGCACCGCGACGGCCATCGGTTCCGGCAGGTCGGCGATGGCGACGCCGTCGTGGGGCGTGCCGACCGTCCGTAGGCGGTGGACCGTCGTCAGCCGGCGGCGGGCGTCGGTGAGCAGCCGGACCGCCGCGCCGATCAGCAGGAGGACGGCGACGGCCGCGATCGGATCGGGTACCGGCGTCGGCAGTTGCCGTGACGGGTCCGCGCCGAGGGCGCGCCAGGGCGGCAGGTCGTCGAACAGCGTCAAGGCCAGGAGGCTGAGCGACCACGTGGTCGCCGCGGCGGCGACGACGGCGATGACGGCGAGGGCCCAGGCGGTGAGAGCCGGACTGCCGTGTCTGGCCATGCGCGGCGCCACCCACCACAGCGGCACGCCGAGCAGCAGAGGCACGTAGACGGCGACGGTCACGGCAGTTCCCCGAGCAGGTTCCGCAGCGTGGCGGCGTCTTGCGCGTCGAGCGACGCCGCGAACTGCTGCAGCACGGCATGGCGGTCGCCGCGGCCGGCCAGCAGGGCGCTCATCTGGGCCGCGGTGGTGGCCGCGGCGTCGTTGACGGCCCAGTACACGTGACCGCGACCCGCTTTCCGCCGCTCGACCAGGCCCTTTTCCTGCAGGCGGATCAGGATGGTCTGGACGGTGTTGTACGCCAGGTCGCCGCCCAGGCGGCTCTGCACGTCGCTCGGCGCCAGCGGCTGATCCGCCGAGGCCTGCCACAGCACCGCCATGACCTCGGCTTCCAGCGTGCCGGGAGCGCGGCGGCTGTCCCTCGTCGTCATCGCCCTCATGCCCTCCACGTCGTCAACGTGTCAGCCTAACGCGGCCGTCGCCACCAGCGCGTTTATGCGGTCGCCACGCCGGAGCACGGGTCGGCCGCCCGTTCAGCGCTCCCTCAGCCGCCCGCGGAGACCATGGGAATGACCGCCGGGGCGCCGCAGTCCCCCCGGAAGCCGGGCGCCCCGGCGGCCCTCGCATGACAGATCCCACAACTTGTAGGAGTTTGGCCGTGATCAGGCCCTCGCGTTCGACGTCCACCGCCAAATCCCGGCGACAGCCCGCTGCCGGCACGCAAGCGTCGGTCGCCGCCTCCGGCTGACGCTACGGCTACCGGCGTGCGATCCGGTGTAACGCCTGGCTCAGGCCGGGTCGGTCGACATGGCAGCGTTGCAGCAGGAGTTCAACCGTGCGGCTGTCGTCGTGGATGACGGCTCGAGCGACAGCGGCCGTGCTGGTCATCGACGCCGAGGATCCGCCCGGAGTGGCTGCCGCGAGAAGGCATCGGGTGGCGACGGCGTTGAGCGGCAGATGACGGTGTCGCCGTGGGCGACGACCGGAGCCGCGCATCGGTGCGATGCCGGACGGCATTCCGGCGGCGGAGAGAACCTCGTCGACGTCAATGCCGATGGCGGCCAGCGCGTCGCGGTCCACGGCCCACCTTCCTACCCCGACCAGTTGCTCGATCAGCCTCCAGACCGGGCGAGGGGTCAGCCCGGCGGCGCGCAAGGTCTCCCCGGTCCGGTCCAGTCCGGCTGATGCCGCGAACAAGAGGTGCTCCGCACCGATCCACGTGTGTCCCAGCCGCCACGCCGCCTGCTGCGCGACCCGTGCGACGTGGCGCGTCGCGGCGTCGTCTATCGTCGGCATCGCCGTCACCGGACCATTTTGTGGTACTTGCGGTGCACGGTCTGTTTGGTGACGCCCAACGCTTCCGCGATCGCCTGCCAGCTCCAGCCACCGGCTCGGGCATTGGCGACCTGATGGAGTTCCAGCCTTTCGGTCAGCGCGCGGAGAGCCGCGACAGCACTGAGACCGATCGCCGGATCGGTATGCGCGGCCTGCCGCGGAAGATCAACTACTTCACTCATGGTGTCAACATATGCTGACGTGGGGTGTCGTGTCAACAAATGCTGACGACCGGCCTGGGGTCAGCCTGCTGGCAGCCGGATGGTGAAGACGGCGCCGTGTCCGGGTGTGCTGTGCGCGTCGATGGTGCCGCTGTGTCCGGTGATCACTTCCCGGGCCAGGGCGAGTCCGAGGCCGAACCGGCGGTGGTCGTCGTGGCCGCGGGCGAAGCGGTCGAAGATGTGCCGGGCGTCGCCCGGGTCGAAGCCGCTGCCGTCGTCGCGGACGGTCACGGTGACCTGCCGGGGCGCGGTCCGGCGGCTGAGTTCGACGGCTATGTGGCCGCCGGGTGGGGTGTGGCTGAGCGCGTTGTCGATCAGCGCGGTCAGGACCCGGCGCAGGGCGGCTTCCCGGCCGCGTACGAGGGACGGTTCGTCGGGGTCGGTGACCAGGTCGAGTGTCACGTCCTGGTCGCGGGCCCGGTCGCCGGCGGCGGCGAGCACTGCGGCGGCGAGGACGCCGAGGTCGACCTCGGTGCTGCCGCCGGCTGTGCCGTGGGTGGACAGCAGGAGGTCGTCGACGACCTCGCCGAGTTCGCGGGTGCCGGCGACCAGGCGGTCCAGGTCGGTGCGGGCCGGACCGTCGCCGAGATCGCGGCGCAGTAGTTGGGCGCGGGTGTGCAGCTGGGCGAGCGGTGTGCGTAGTTCGTGGCTGGCGTCGGCGACGAACCGGCGTTGCCGGTCGAGGGCGTCGCCCAGCGGTGCGGTGGCGCGGCGGGCGAGCGCGAGGCCGGTGGCCGCCGAGCCGAGCAGGCCGAGCAGGCCGGCCGCGCCGAGCGCCATCGCCAGGCGCCGTTGTTCGGCCTCCTGGCCGGCGAGGCTGCCGACGACTTGGACGGTGGTGCCCTTGCGCTGCCGGGTGTAGACGAGGTAGTCGACGCCGTCGATCTCGCGGGAGGCGGTCTCGGTGGGTCCCCCGTTGCGTACCCGGTCGATCGCCGCCTGGTCGGGGAAACCGGCCGGTGGGTGCCGGGTCGCGGTGAGTGTCCCGGCGGCGTCGAGCCGGAAGATCCAGCTGTCCTCGGGCGGGTCGACCACGTCCTCCTCGCTCGCCGCGGTCTGCCGCAGGCCGTGCGCCAGCGCGCCGCGCTGTCCGTGGCCGACCATCAGCAGGGCGACCACGCCGACGATCAGGAGGATCACGGCCAGGGCCGCGGTGTGCTGGATCGCCAGGATGCGCCGCGCTCGCCGCAGCAGGAGCAGGTCGGGGTCGGCCCGGTTCACAGGGTGCCCAGTCGGTAGCCGGCGCCGCGCACGGTGGTGATCACGGTGGGGCCGAGTTTGCGGCGCAGGTAGTGGACGTAGGTGTCGGCGAGGGTCTCGGTGGCCGCTTCGGGAAAGACGCCCGACGTGATCTCCTGCCGGCTGAACACCCGGGACGGGTGGGAGGCGAGCAGGCGCAGCAGGTCGCTTTCGCGTCCCGAGAGCGTCGTCTGGTCGCCGTCGGCGGTGGTGACTGTGCGGGCGATCAGGTCGAACTCGGCCTCCCCGACCGGCAGGACGTGCTCGGTGCCGGTTGGGCGGCGGCGCAGCACGACCCGCACCCGGGCGAGCAGTTCGTCGACGTCGAAGGGTTTGACCAGGTAGTCGTCGGCGCCGCCGTCGAGTCCGGCGACCCGGTCGGTGACGGTGCCGAGGGCGGTCAGGATCACCGCGGGGGTCTGGTTGCCGCTGCGCCGCAGCCGGGCCAGCAGGTCGAGGCCCTCGATGGCGGGCAGGCCACGGTCGATGACCAGCAGGTCGTAGCGGCGGGTGAGGGCGCGGTGCAGGCCGGCCTGGCCGTCGCGGGCCAGCTCGGCGGCGTATCCGGCGCCCCCGAACAGCCGCAGCAGCAGGTCACCGAGTTCGCGGTCGTCCTCGACGACCAGCACCCGTGTCGTGGTCACGTCTTCCACTCTGGCAGCCGTCAGGCTCATCCGAAGCGCGCCCCGTCCAGGGCGGCCCGGGCCGTCGTTCACGCGGCAAGTCTGCGGTGGGGAAATGGGAGAACTCGAAGAATCAGCTTCGTAGCCTTTCGGGGCATTTGCCGATGTTCTGGAAGGATCGCTATGACCACCGTCAACGGGCTACCGGCGCACATCCTGCTGGTGCACGCGATCGTCGTGCTGCTGCCGCTGGCCGCGCTGCTGCTCGTGCTCACCGCGTTCTGGCCGGCCGCCCGGGCCCGGCTCGCCGCGCCCAACGCGATCCTGTCGATTCTCGTCGTCCTGCTGGTCCCGCTGACGACCAGCGCGGGGGAGTGGCTCGAGCGGCGGGTTCCGCAGAACGACCTGCTGCACAAGCACACCGAGCTCGGGGACAACGCGATCTTCTACGCGATTCCGATCGCCGTGCTCGCCCTGATCGTCTGGTGGCGCGAGCGGGAGGCCCGGTCCGACTCCGCGCGGCGGGTCTGGCTGGCCCCGCTGTCCACCGCGGTGACCGGTGTGGTCGCGGTGCTCGCCCTGATCGTGGGCGCGGCCGGGGTCTACGGCATCTACCGGATCGGCGACTCCGGCTCCAAGGCGGCCTGGACCGGCAGTTTCAGCACCACGCCGGCCGGCCGCGAGCACGACTGATCGTGGCCGGCTACCCGGCCGGGTCGCGGCGACGGAGGACGATCCAGCAGACCCCCGTGCACAACAGGATCGTGGCGACCTGGGCGGCTGAGCCCGGCCCGAGGCGCGCCACGGCGGGTGGGTCGAACAGCGCGACCCAGTTCTGCCAGTAGTGGACCGGCAGGATCACCGCGACGGTGTGCAGGGCGCCCTGGTTGTTGAGGATGGTGGCGACCACGACGAAGCCGATCGCCACCGCCAGGGCCTCGGCGCCGCGGGGGAGCAGGAGTCCCAGCGTGAACGCGATCGCGGCGACGGCGAGCATGCACAGCACGATGTACCCGCCGGCGGCCAGCGTGCGTGCGACTGTCTGACCGGTGGTGAGGTTGGGCGCGCCGATGATGTGGAACGGGTGCCAGCCGAAGACGATCGTGCCCGCCACCAGACCGCCGGCCAGGGAACAGACGACAGCGAGGACGGTGGCGAGCGCGGTGGCGGCGAACTTGGTCGCCAGCAGCCGGAAGCGGGTGACCGGAGCGACGTACAGGTAACGCAGGATGCCCCAGTCGCGGTCGGCCGACGCGATGGTGGCGGCGAGCAGGGCGACCACGATCGGCAGGACCAGTGGGCCGATGAACTGCAGGCTGGCCATCGCGTGATTGAGCGCCGAGTAGGGGGACGCGCCGAACAGGCCGCTCTCGGTGCCGTTGCGGTGCCCGGCCGAGGAGGCCAGCGGCAGAGCGGCGGCCGCGGGCACGCCGGCCAGGCAGGCCAGGGCGATCAGCGTACGCAGCCGGTACAGCTGGGTGGTGAGCTCAAAGCGCAGCACGGCCGGTCCCTTCGGTCATGGCGAGGTAGGCGTCCTCGAGTGACTGGTCGCCGCCGACGAGGTCGTCGAGCCGGCCGGAGGCGATCAGGCGGCCGTGGGACATCACCAGGATGTGACTGGCCAGCTGCTGCACCTCGGCGAGTTGGTGGCTCGAGATCAGGACGGTGGCACCGGCGGCGGCGCGGGCGGCCAGATGCTGCCGCAGGGCGCGGACCTCGGCCGGGTCGAGGCCGTTGGCCGGTTCGTCGAGGATCAGGACGTCCGGCCGGCGCATCAGGGCGTTCGCGAGGATCAGCCGTTGTCTCATGCCCATCGAGTAGCCCTTGACCTTGCGGTCGATCGCCGCCCCGAGGCCGGCCAGGTCGAGCGCGTCGGCCAGGCCGGGCGGCGGCCACGACCGGCGCGACGCGGCCCACAGCAGCTTCAGGTTGGCGGTTCCGGTCAGGTGCGGTACGAAGGCGGGCCCGTCGATCAGGACGCCGACCCGATGCAGCACGGCGGCGCCCAGGCTCACCGGACACTGATCGATGAGCACGGTGCCGGCGTCGGGCGTGGACAGGCCGACCAGCATCCGGATGGTCGAGGTCTTGCCGGCGCCGTTCGGGCCGAGCAGGGCGCTGATCTGGCCGGCTTCGACCGTGAAGGTGAGCCGGTCGACGGCCTGCTGACGGCCGTAGCGTTTGGACAGCCCGTCGGCCTGGATCGTGGCGGATGTGGACATGGGGTATCGCCCTTTCTCGGCGGATCGCCGAAAGGCAGCTGGAGCGGGTGAGGTCTACCCGGCGAGGGCCGGTCGGCGCCGGCTGCTCCGGGCCGCGAGCGCGGTCGCCGCGGCAAAGGCGACCACCACGCCGATCCAGCTCGGGACGAACGGGGTGGCCAGAAGGCCGCCATGGTTGCCGGCGGCCGTGCGCACCTGCAGACCCCAGATCACCGCGGCGATCGTGGCGACCGCCATTCCGGCGGTCACGATGGTCGTTGCCATCGGACGCAGCCGGGCCGGCTGGTGGCCCGGAACACGGGACAGCACGATCACGGCGGCCCATGCGGTCGCCGCGAGCACCGCGATCCCCGCCGCGGCGATCAGGGCGAATCCGGCCACGTTCGGTGCGGTGTGCACACCGTGCCCGCCGGCGATGGCCTGCGCGAGCCGCAGAACGCCGTACCAGAGAGCCGCGCCGACGACCGGGACCGCCACATATTTCCAGGCCCGCACATCCTGGCCGCGAATCAGCGCCGCCGCGGTGGGCGCCGCCGCGACCGCCAGGGCCAGCAACGCCACCGCGGCACCGGCGACGAGCAACGCGTACGAGCTGCCGGCCCGGCCGGTGAAGTCCTCGGCGAGCTTGGCGAAACCCAGGCCGGCGACCGTGAACAGCGCGGTCGCCCACACCACCGCGGTCATCGGGGAACGACGGGACACGACGACACCTCCATGGGCGCGAACAGCACCGAACAGTGAATCGAGAATCAATACCGGACGCCGATGCACCCGCATGTCGCACAGGAGCTGGGCGTACTCGTCGCCGTAGCGGCGGCGCCAGCCGACGGGGTAACAGGCCACGAGTGCGCGAACCAGCCGCGCGTCGCCGCTCACGCCGGATCCAGCCGCAGCCGGCCCAGGCTCAATGCGGACAGTCGCTGCATCCGCGTCGCCTGAGCGGACAACTCGGCCGCGCCGGCGGCCGTCAACCGGTACGGCCGGCGCCGCCCCTCGGCCGGCAGCCCCTCGATCAGGCCACGTTCCTCCAGCCGCGCGAGGGCGGCGTAAAGCGTGCCCGGCCCGAGCGTCACGCCGATCTGCTCGGCGACATCGGTCGTGATCGCGTAGCCGTGCTTCGCCCCGTCGGCCAGGCTGGCCAGGACCAGCAGACCCGGCTCCGCCCAACGGCCCAGTTCGTCCGCCATGCCGTACTCCGTCCGTCGCTATATCGCTCAACGTACTACGCCGGACGATATAGCGCTAGATCCTGAAAGACGGGTGCGGCGAACCGGGGGCTGGCTGTGGCGGCAGGCGTCTGCCGAGCGTCGCGCAGGTGAGGGCGGCCCCGAGAGTTAGGACCGCAATGGCCTCCTAGGCCGTGAGCGCTGCCTCCGCCGTACGGAAAGCGGCGGCGACGGCCTCACGCACCGGGGTCTTCCGGTGTTCCTCGGAGAGGATCTCGACGCCCCAGGGACCGTCCCACCCCGCGGTGCGCAGCGCCGTGATGATGCCGGCGAGGTCGAATGCGCCCTGGCCGCACAGCCGCCGGCGGTTGACGGTGTCGTCGAAGAGCGTGCCGACCGGTTCCGCGTCGGCGTCGTTGAGTTCGACGCCCACGATGTGGCGCAAGGGCACCGCGGCGAGGTCGGCCGGGGGAGTGTGCGCGCGTTCGGTGTGCCAGACGTCGATGATCAGGCCGCCGGCCGCCGCGCCGGCCGCCTGGACCAGTGCGAGTCCGTCGTGCACGGTCTTGATGTTGGACCAGGGCAGGAATTCGAGGCCGACCCGGGTTCCGGCGTTCGCGGCGTCGGCGGCCAGGGCGGCGAACGAGGCGACCCACTCGTCGCGGTTCCACGGGCCGTCGGTGACGTCGGGGGCGACCTTGATGTGCCGGGCGCCGAGCTGCTCGGCCGCTGTGAGCAGATCCCGCCGTACGCGGCCGGGGCCCGGCGCCCACCAGCCGGTGAGCAGTTCCAGCTCGAGGTCGACGATGCCGTGGTCGTCGAGCAGGGCGCGCAGGCCGCGTACGCCGTACTCGCCGAGCGCCGGCATCAGGTCCGCGTGCAAGCAGGCCCATGCCGCGGAACCCGGCGTCGGAGGCGGCCTCGACGCGCTCGCGGATCCCGACCGGGCTGCGCTGATTGCCGGGGTAGGGGTTCGCGTCGCCGGCGGTGGTCCAGCAGGTCGCAAGGAGGCTCGTGGCCGAATCCTGCCCGTGATCGGGCCGGGGAACCACGGCTGAGGGGCTTTTGATGGTTTCCACCCGGCGGAACCCACAGTTCCCGCTCCTACTCTGAGCGCCATGCGTATCGGACTGATTGGCCTCGGCCGGATCGGCGCCTTCCACGCCGACACCTTGAGCTCCATCGCCGCCGTCGACTCGCTCGTCGTCACCGACCTGCTGCCGGAACGGGTCCGGCAGGTCACCGACCGCTGTGGCGCCGAGGCCGTCGGCTCGGTCGGCGAGCTGCTCACGGCCGGGGTCGACGGTGTCGTCATCGCGGCCGACACGGACATGCACGTGCCGCTCATCCTCGCCTGTGTCGAGGCGGGCCTGCCGGTTCTCTGCGAGAAGCCCGTCGCGTCCGACGGCGCCTCGGGGGCCGCGCTGCTGCGCCGGCTCGCCGACTACGACGTACCGGTCATGATGGGTTTTCTGCGCCGTTACGACGTCGCGATGGCGGCGGTCAAGGCGGCGGCCGACGCCGGTGAACTCGGCCGGCTCACCACGGTGCGATCGACGACGATGGACCCCGAGCCGCCGTCGCGCGAGTACATCGCCGGGTCGGGCGGGATCTACCGCGACTGCGGGGTCCACGACTTCGACATCGTGCGGTGGGTGACCGGGCAGGAGGCGGTCGAGGTCTACGCCACCGGCAGCGACCGCGGCGCGGCCTTCTTCGCCGAGGTCGGGGACGTCGACACCGCCACCGTTGTGATCACCTTCGACGGCGGCACCCTCGGCGTGGTGTCCAACACCCGCTACAACGGCCGCGGCTACGACGTACGGCTGGAGGTGCACGGCTCGGCTGACAGCATCGCCGCCGGCATCGACCCGAAGTGGCCGATGCGTTCCGCCGCGCCCGGCGCCACCGACCCCGACCCGCGGCCGCACCGTTTCTTCATGGACCGCTTCGCCGACGCCTTCCGCGCCGAGTTCGAAACCTTCCTCGATGTCGCCGCCGGGAAACAGCCGTCGCCGTGCACGGTCGCCGACGGCCTCGAGGCCGGCTGGATCGCCGAGGCCTGCGTCCGCTCGGCCGCCGAGCACCGCCCCGTACGCATCGAGGAGGTCCGCATCCGCTGAACGGACTGATCAGCTGTGGCGGTTCATGGCTTGATCAAGGGCGCGATGAGCCGGCGACCTCAGGCGTCCTTGCCGGACGGCTCAGCCGGGAAGGGCCGGCGGGGCTCGTCCATCTGAGTGCCTATGTCGTGCAGCCGCAGCGCTACCTGCAGTTGCAGGGCCCGGTCGGGGGCGCGCCAACCCCGGCCGAGGATGCTGTCGACCCGGTCGAGTCTTTTGAGCAGGGTGTTGATGTGCACGTGGAGCGCGGCGGCGGTCCGGGTGACGTTGCCGGCGTTGCCGAAGTACGCCGACAGGGTGGCCACCAGCTGCGTCGACCGTCGCGCGTCGTGGGTCAGGAGCGGCTTCAGTGAGTTGTCGAGGAACCGGTGAAGGTCCTTCGCCCGCTCGGCGTCGAACAACAGGGCGAACATGGCGTACGGCTCGGTCGTCGACCCCTGATCGGTCACGCCGAGGATCTGCATGAGGTCGCAGCATTTTCCGGCGATGTCGAACGCCCGCCCCCAGTTGTGGCCGGTGATCGGCTCGGCGACGACGCGGACCGGCGTTCCGAGCTCCCGGCGAAGGTGACCGTGCACGGTTTCGGCGAGCCGGGCGGCATCCGAGGTCGCGGCGAGCAGCGTGGCGCGGCCCAGGTGTTCGCCGGCGAGCCCGTTCCACTGTGGGGACAGCGCGTAGAGCCGGCGGCTGACCTCCGGGACGGTCTTCGTCTCGGACTTCGCGACGATGATGACGTTCAGCGCGGTGAGGTCGATGCCGCGCGCGTGCGCCCGGGCCCGCTGGGCCGGTGTCAACGGTGGCGCGGAGACGAGCAGTTCGGTCAGCAGTTCGCCGCTGACCCGTTCCTCGGCTTCGGCGACGGCGGTCTCCTTGAGGATGAGCAGCCCCATGATCTGAGCGGCACGCTCCAGGGTGCGTATGTCGACGGGGCTGGGCTCCTGGTCGCGGGTGAGCAGGAGCGCGCCGAGGTGGGTGTCACCGGCTTGAATGGCGGCCGCGCTGTGCCAGAGGCCGGTGCTGTCGGTGGTTGTCGCCCACCGCCCGGACTGGCGGGCCTGCTCCACCGCGTCCGGTGACGGCCGCTGGGCGGTGGGCCCGTTCTCCGGGTCGAGGGCGCACCGGGCGGTTACGGCACCGGCCCGGTCGAAGACCGTGACCGCGCCTCGCAGGTGCTCGACCAGAAGCCGCGCGATGTCGTCGGCGCCGCCTCCGGTCAGCACCACCCGGGTGAGGGATTCGTGCACTGCTTGCGCCCGTTCCATCATCGCGACCTGGCGTTCGATGGTGCGGTACGCGGTCTGGAGCTGTTTGAGCGCGGCGCGGCTCTCGTCGTACAGCCGGGCGTTGTTCAAGGCGATGGCCGCGTGGTCGGCGAAGGCGCTGAAAAGCGCGACCTCGTCGGGTTCGAAGGGCCGTTCGGTGCGGTCGGCGGCGAACAGCACGCCGATGACTTCCTCGCCCACCAGCAGAGGCACGCCGAGCAGCGCGACCATGCCTTCGGGAATGACCAGGCCGTCGAACGTCCGGTCGTGCGGAACGTGGCCGGCCTTGAGGTAGTTGCTGACCCAGACCGGGGCGCCGGTGGCGATGACGCGGCCGCCGACGCCGGTTCCGGACGGCACCCGGGCCTGGTTGAACGTCGAGGAGATGGTGCCCTCGGACGCCTTGAGCATCAGCTCGCCGTCGCCTCCGAGCAGCGAGAGGTACGTGAAGTCGGTGCCTATCAGTTCGTGGGCCTCGCGAACGATCGAGTCGAGGACCGCGTCGAGTTCCCCGAGGGCGGTCAGCGACCGGGCGGTCGCGTACAACGAGCTGAGTTCGCGCTCCCGGCGGATCCGGTAGGACGCGAGGTCGGGGCTTGACGTTCGGACTACGGGGGTGTCGCCCATCGTCCGGTCCCTTCTCGGGGTGTGTGCCCTGTACACCGTGGCGAGCCAAACAGTGGGGTGATCTTCTCTCACTGGCGGGTTCCGGCGCACCTTAAGTTCGCCGCAGTGGGCGTGTGACAGGCCTCACAGGCAGGGCGCGAAATCGGGAGTCGTTCATGATCCAGTTACGTTATGTCTCGGCGGGCCGCCGCTTGTCGTCCGCCATGAAACTCGCCGGTGCGTTCGCCGGTGTCCTGCTCGTCACCGCTGCCTGCGGAGGCGGCTCGTCCGGCGGCGGCGCCACCTCGGGCAGCGCGGGACTCAAGGGCAAGACCGTCGACTTCGTCGGCTACGGCAAGGACAACCCCTGGGGTGCCTATTTCAACGGCGTGTTCGTCCCCAAGCTCACGTCCCAGGGCGTGAAGGTCGTCGACCTGACGACGATGGACCCCGGCACCGCAGTGACCAACTTCAATCAGAGCATCTCCAACCAGCCTGACCTGATCGTGGCCGCCCTTCTCGACACGTCGTCGATGGTGGTCCCGATCAAGAAGGCGAAACAGGCCGGCATTCCGGTGCTCGTCTTCGACGGCCGCCCCGACCCCTCGGTCGACGGTGACGTCATGCAGGTCCTCTCCGACAGTGAGGCGCTCGGCACCGCGGCGGCGCAGAACCTGGTCGAGGGCCTGAAGGCGCAGGGCAGGAACTCCGGCAATCTTATCGTGATCACCGGCACCAAATCGGGCTTCGCGGCCCAGGACCGCATGAAGGGCTTCGACGCCGAGCTGGCGAAGACGCCGGAATACCAGGTCGTGGACGCCCAGGACGGCAACTGGGATCCGACGCTCTCCAGCAAGATCGCCACCCAGCTCTTCGCCAAGTACGGCTGCTCGGGCGTTCAGGGCGCCTACGGCATGGCGGACTACCAGGCGCTTCCGATCGTCGCGGCGGCCAAGCAGGCCGGCTGCCCGGTGGGTGGCAAGAACGGTCTCATCGTCACGGGCAGCAACTGTTTCAAGGTCGGCATCGACGCCATCAAGGCCGGCACGCTCTACGGCACCGCGACCGAGGACCCCGGCACGATCGCCGAGCAGACCGCCGACTACGTGACCCGGTACTTCAACCAACAGAATCCGCCGGCGAAGGAACTCGTCAAGGAGGAACGGGTGACCGCCAGGAACGTCGCGCAGTACGCGGAACAGTGCAGCAAGGCATGAGCTCGCCGTCGTCGTCCGCGCGCACCGGCGAGGAGCTGGTTCGCGTGGACGATCTCACCAAGAGCTTCGGCGGCACGCAGGCCGTCCGCGGTGCGTCCTTCGGTATCGCCGCCGGCGAGATCCACGCCCTGTGCGGACACAACGGCGCCGGTAAGAGCACCGTCGTCAAGATGCTGTCCGGGCAGGAGACGCCGGACGACGGTGCGATTCGTATCGGCGGCGACCTGCTCGACCCGCGCAGCCGGCAAGTGGCGCAGCGCAGCGGAATCGCCCTGGTCGACCAGGAACTGAGCGTCGTGCCCTCGCTCACCGTTGCGGAGAACCTCATGCTGGGAGACCTGAAGGCGCGCTGGCTCAACCGCCGGCGTACCTCGGCCCCCCGGCTGCGCGCCCTGCTCGACAACGTCGGGCTCGGCCGGGTGGATCTCGATCAGCCGCTGTCCGAGCTGAGCATCGGCGAGCGTCAGCTCATCGAGATAGCGCGTGCGCTCGGCCAGGAGGCACGGCTGCTCATCCTCGACGAACCGACGGCCACACTCAGCGACGTCGAGAGCGAGTACGTCTATGCGGCGGTCCGCAACGTGGCGGCCACCGGCTGCGCCGTCCTCTTCGTCTCCCACCGGCTCGGCGAAGTGCTCGACCTCTGCGACCGGGTCACCGTGATGCGCGACGGCGCGGTGGTGGCGACCACCTCGGTCACCGACCTGACGATCGACTCCCTCATCCTCCAGATGCTCGGGGAAGCGCCGCAGCGCCTCGGCAAACGAACCGGCGGCGCGGCCGAGGATTCCGCTGACGTGCTGACCGTCAGCGGGTTGTCGGTTCCCGGCCGGGTCGAAGACTTCAGCATCGTCCTCCGGCCGGGCCACGTGTACGCGCTGGCCGGCCAGCTCGGGTCCGGCGCCTCCGACGTGTTGCGCGCGACCGCGGGCCTCGTTCCCGCGGCGGCCGGCGACATCAGGGTCGACGGGGTCAGAGTCCGTACCGGCTACCCGATCGCCGCGGCCCGGGCCGGGATCGCGTTCGTCTCCAACGACCGCAAGTCCGAAGGGTTGTTCCTCGACAAGCCGATCAGCTGGAACCTGCTCGCCACCCGCCTGCCGGATGTGACGCGGTGGGGCGTGCTCAGCCGGCAACGATGGTCGGCGGCCCTGACCCGTCTCGTCGGTCTGTGCGGTCTCGACGGCAGGCGGACCGGCGACAGCGTGCGCTCGCTGAGCGGCGGCAACCAGCAGAAGGTCTTCGTCGGGCGCGGTCTCGGCCGCTCCGACGTCCGCGTGCTGCTGCTCGACGATCCGACCCGCGGCGTCGACGTCGGTGGCCGGGCGGCGATCCATGTGCTGCTGCGGGACGCCGCCGACCAGGGCATGGCCGTGCTGTTCGGCTCGACCGAACTCGAGGAGCTGCTGGACCTCGCCGACGTCGTGGTCACCATGCACAAGGGCGTCGTGGTGCGGCGTCACGACGGCGACGTGGCCGGCGCCGTCCTGCTCCGGGAGATGACGCACGGCGCGGCTGACGGTGGAATCCCGGCCGCGACCTCGACGAAGGAACGACCGTGAACGTGATGTCCGCCCCGTCCCGCTCCGATGCGCCGATCCGCCGGCGAGCCCGGCCGCGGTCACGCGCCGAGTTCGTCATCAACGTAGTGGTGGTCCTCGCCGTGCTGGCGGCGATCGTGCTGGGCCTGACGACCCATCGCTTCGTGACCGTCGCCAACGCCAAGGCCATCATCACGTCGGCCAGTCTGGTCGGCATCGCGGCGCTCGGGCTGACCCTGATCACCATCGGGGGATCCGCGGTCTCGCTCGCCGTCTCGCCGAGCGTGGCCGCGGTCGGGATGATCTTTTTGTCGGCGCAGTCGCTCGGCCTGATTCCGGCTCTGGTCCTCGCCGTGGTGTGCGGAACCCTGATCACCGGGATGCAGGGTGCGGTCGTCGGCTATGCCGCGGCGAACCCCGTGGTCCTGACCATCGCGGCCAGCTTCGCCATCACCGGCATCGCCACCGGCATCAGCGGTGGTTCCACGGTCTCGCCCACCGCGAACGGCTACGACCGCCTGAACGCGACGCCCGGCGGCGTGGCACTCAGCGTCTACGTCCTGATCGGACTGGCCCTGATCGTCGAATGGACGCTGCGGCGGACGGGCTTCGGGCGATCCCTGTACCTCATCGGGGAGAACCGCCGCGCAGCCCGGGCCGCCGGTCTGCCGGTCGGGTGGACGACCGCCGTGGCCTGGCTCGGGGCGGGCGCGTTGTTCGCGGTCACCGCGGCCTTCACCGCCGCCTTCAACACCTCGGCGAACGTGAACCTCGGCGGCACGCTCACCTTCGACGCCATCGCGGCGGTTCTGGCCGGCGGCACACCCATCGCCGGCGGGCGTGGCTCCGCGCTGCGCACCCTCGCCGGCGCAGTCCTGATCGCCGCCACGTCCGACATTCTGCTGCTGCGCGGCTATTCCACCGGAGTCCAGATCATGGTCAAGGGAGTCATCGTCCTGATCGTGGTCGTCATCGTGCACCTGCGTACCAGGGGGAGTCACGCATGAAACGTCCGTCTTTGCGGCGGCCCGAGGTGTCGCTGCCCGTGGCGGCGCTCGCCATCACGATCATCGGGTTCGCGTTGATCCCGGCGTACACGGATTCGGCCCTCGCCCCGTTCGACGTCTACAACGCTCTGCAGATCTTCGCGCGACTCGGCCTCCTCACCCTCGCGCTGGGTCTGACGATGATCGCCGGCGAGTTCGACCTGTCCGTGGTCGGAACGTACGCGGTCGGCGGGATGCTGACCGTTCAGGCCGGGCAGGGGCACTGGGCGTGGGGCCTGCTGGCCGCGGTGGGTGCCGGGGCGGCCATCGGGCTGCTGCAGGGTGGCCTGATCGCAAGGCTGAGGATCCCGTCGATGCCGGTGACCCTGGCGACCTACATCGCGTTGCTGGGGCTCGCCAGCGCCCTGTCCGGCGGACTCACCAGGACCTACTCGAAGGCGGCCGTGACACTCTGGGTCGACCAGCCCGTCCTCACGTACTTCTCCCCTCGGAGCCTGATCACGCTGGGCCTGTTCATCGTCGCGGCGGGCGTCCTGTCGCTGAGCCGGTGGGGCCGCGAACTCCGCGCGATCGGTGGTGACCGGCGCGCCGGCCGCGTCGCCGGGGTCCGGGTCGACCGCCTCATCGTGGGCACCTTCGCCGCCTCAGGTGTGTTGTCCGCGCTCGGCGGGTCGCTGCTGAGCTTCAGCCTGGGATCGGCGAACCCGGATCCGGGCGTCCAGCCACTGATCGTGGCGGCCGCCGCGGCCCTGCTGGGCGGGGTCTCCCTCGCCGGTGGCCGTGGCCACGCGCTGGGCCTGCTCGGCGGGATCCTGGCGGTCGCGCTGCTCGCCGAGATCGTGACGGTCGCCGCTCTACCGCAGTACGTATCGCAACTCTTCTTCGCGGGCCTGCTCGGGATCATCGTCGTCATCGACGCCCCCGATCTGCACAGCGCGCTTGTCCGGCAACGGACCCGCCTGCGGCCCGGCCGTCCTCATCCCTCGCCCGCCGGCGCACAGCCGACCGGCCAGATCTGAGAGCGCGTCATGTCTGAACTCACTCTGCTCTACTCCGACCTCCGATTCCCCGAGGGCGCCCGCTGGCACGACGGCCGGCTCTGGTTCTCCGACATGCACACCGGACAGGTGTTCAAGGCCAGTCCGGCGGCGCGCACGCTCGAGGAGGTGACGGTCGTCGACGATCAACCGTCCGGTCTCGGCTGGCTACCGGACGGCTCCCTGCTCATCAGCTGCATGATCGACCGCAAGGTCCGGCGGCTGGATCCGGACGGGAAGCTCAGCGTCTTCGCCGACGTCTCGAGCCTCACCGACGCACCGATCAACGATCTGGTCACCGACGACCGGGGCCGGACCTTTCTGGGTGGCTTCGGATACGACCTGTACGCCGGCGCTCCGCAGCAGCCCGGTCCCATCTTCCGGATCGACGTCGACGGCCGGGCGACCGTGGTCGAGAACGACATGGTCTTCCCGAACGGGATGGTCGTTCTGCCGGGCACCTCGACGCTGGTGGTGGCGGAGACGTGGGCGGCGCGTCTGACCGCGTTCGACGTCGACGAGCGCGGCGATCTGGCCGGCAAGCGGACGTGGGCCGAACTGCCGCCCGGGTCGACGCCCGACGGGATCTGTGTGGACGAGGCCGGGGCGGTGTGGGTCTCCTCGATCGCGACCTCGGAGTTCCTGCGCGTCGAGGCGGGCGGCCGGGTCACCCGGACGATCGACGTCGAGGGGCGCTGCGCCACCGACTGCGTGCTCGGCGGAGTGCACGGCACGACGCTCTTCCTCCTCACGTCGAACAGCTGGCAACCGCCCGAGACCACCGGGCGGGCGGGCCGGATCGAAGCGGCCGAGGCCGGCGAGGAACTCGTCTGATGCGCGGGCTGATGCAGGACCGGCCGCTGACCATTCCGACGCTCCTGTCCCGGGTCGAGACCGACTTCGGGCACAAGCGCATCGTCACCGGCGGGACCACGGAAACGGTGGCGACGTGGCGTGAGGTGGCGCCACGCGTCCGCCGACTGGCACGAGTCCTCGAGAGCCTCCGGGTGCCCGCCGGCGCGTGCGTCGGGACCTTCGCCTGGAACAGCCAGCGGCACGTCGAGCTCTACCTCGGGATCCCGAGCTCGGGGCGGATCCTGCACACCATCAACCACCGGCTCTACCGCGAGCAGATCACGTTCATCGTCAACGACGCCGCCGACGACGTCCTGTTCGTCGACCGGACGATCCTGCCGGTGATCTGGCCGTTGGTCGCGTCGTTCGACTCGGTGCGACACGTCGTCGTCATGGACGACGGCGGAGACACGCCGCTGCCGGACGATCCGCGGGTCCTCGACTACGAGGAGCTCCTCGCCGGGCAGGCCGACGGACCCTTCGAGACCCCGATCGAGGACGAGAACCTCGCCGCCTCGCTCTGCTACACCTCCGGAACGACGGGCAATCCCAAAGGCGTCCTCTACAGCCACCGCTCCGTCGTGTTGCACAGCCTGCTTCTTCTCGGTGCGGACGTCTTCGCGCTGAGCGAACGGGACGTGGTCGCGCCGATCGTGCCCATGTTCCACGTGAACGCCTGGGGGCTTCCGTACGCCGCCCTGCAGAGCGGTTCCGACCTGGTTCTGCCCGGACCCGTCCGGAGCCCGGAGGAACTGGTCTCGCTGCTGTCCCGGCACCGGGTCACGTTCAGCGCGGGCGTGGCGACCGTCTGGCGGGATCTGGTCCCGGTGCTGGGCGGTCACGACCTCAGCAGCCTTCGCCATATCGCCTGTGGGGGTGGCGCGGTCGACGACGCGCTGTCCAGCGCGTACGAGAGAGCGATCGGGATTCCGCTGACCAACGCGTGGGGGATGACCGAGACCAGCCCCGTCGTCACGACCTCCCGCCTGGCCACGCACCACGACGGGCTGGACGCCGAAGCGCGCCGGCTCCTGCTCGGCACCCCCGGCCCGGCCGTGCCGCTGACCGAGATCCGCGTCGTGGCCGAGGACGGCGCGGAGCTGCCACGAGACGGCCGGAGCCAGGGAGAGCTCCAGGTCGCCGGGGCGACGATCGCCGGCGCCTACTTCGGCGCGGACAGCGGCGCGGACGCGTTCACCGCGGACGGGTGGCTGCGTACCGGTGACGTGGCGACCATCGACGAATGGGGATATCTGCGGATCGTCGACCGCTCCAAGGATCTGATCAAGTCCGGCGGTGAGTGGATCTCGTCGGTCGCGCTCGAGAACGCGGTCATGACCGACCCCCGGGTCAGGGAGGCGGCCGTGATCGGCGTGACCGACCCGCGCTGGGGCGAGCGGCCGGTGGCCTGCGTCGTGCCGTCCGAAGGCGTGAATCTGACCCCGGACGACGTACGAGCGCACCTGCGCGGCCGGGTCGCGTCGTGGTGGATTCCCGAGCGCGTCGAGATGATGACCGCGATACCCAAGACCGCCACCGGCAAGTGGTCGAAACAGACGCTCCGCCAGCGGTTCGCCGACTCGACGACCGAAGAACTCTGAACCATCGAAAGGATCCGCGATGCCCATCGAACCGCGCCTGATCGTGACCGGCCACAGCCCCGACGGCGATGCGGTCTTCGTCGAGGACCACCACCCGGAACCGGTGAGCGTCCAGGCTCTGCCGGGAGCCGACTTCTATCTGTTGTGGGGCACCCCGGACGGGGAGGCGAAGGTCGGCGAGCGGGACGCGAAGCCGGTCCTGCGGCCGTACTTTCCCGGCCTCGGCGGCAGCCGGGCCCTGTTCCTGCGGTGGGCGGCGTACTTGTCGGAGCCGCAGCCGGTACCGGATCCCGCCGCGGTCGCCGACGAGGTCGCGCGGAAGCTGCCCGGGCTGACGGATCCGTTCGAGGACGACGGCGACGGCATGCACACCACCGACACCGTCGACTACGCCATCTGCCTGGAGGGCGAGCTGTGCCTCGAGCTCGACAACGGGGCGGAGGTGACCCTGACGCCGGGAACGTGCCTGGTGCAGCTCGGCACCCGGCACCGGTGGAAGAACAAGGCTGATCAGCCGGCGCTGATGTGCTACGTCCAGATCGGAGCCGTCCGCGTTTAAAGCAGCTCCTCCGCCTTGTCTTTCAACGAGGTGAGGACGCGGCGGGTCTGCGGCGTGTCCGGGAGCACCGCCAGCAGCCGCGGGGCGGTCGAGAACGCCGACTGGTGGATCATGAGGCGGCGGACCCACTCCATGCCCGCCGCCATCTCGGCCGCGGGGTCGGTCGCGCCACCGGTGCGTACCCAGTTCCCGAGCGCCGAGCGGTGAATCGCGTCGATGAGGGCGGCCAGGGCCATCGGCTGGAACGGGGGAGTGTCCGGTGGGAGGTGATCGCGCAGGTACGAGCGTGTCAGCGCCACGTACCGCTCGTGTTCGACCACCTCACGCTTGCGCAACTCGGGCACGACACGGGTCAGCTTGTATCGCCGCAGGACGAGCTCGGGCCGGCTGAGGAAATCGCGCAGAACCTCCTCGGTGGCCGCGATGACCGCGTCGACCGGATCCGCGGCGGGAGCGGCATCGGCGAGGCACCGCTCGAGCAGCCCGAGGCGCTCGGTGTGATCCGGGAAGACGATCTCGTCTTTGCTCTCGAAGTGGCGGAAGACGGTCCGCCGGGACACGCTGGACGCCTCGGCGACCGCCTCGACGGTGACGTTCGCGTACCCCTCCTTGAGGAACAAGGCCATCGCCGTCTCCGAGATGCGGTACTTGGTCTCGAGTATTCTCCGCGACGTCACCGACAGGTGCCTCTCCTTGCAGGTGTAGTGCAAAAACTGTAACTCCGCACCGCGCTCAACTGCTGCGCGTCGAAATCCGGCGCTGTCGCCGGACCAGCCACAGGTGACGGACGGTACCCCAGACCCCACGGCGGAACAGCAGGACCACGAGGATGAAGACCGAGCCGGTGACCAGGTCGATGCCGTGGAAGCCGGACGAGGTGAGGTAGTCGGCGAGCAGTACGGTCAGCAACGCGCCCAGAACGCCTCCCCACAGCGTGCCGATGCCGCCCAGCACCGTCATCAGCACGACCTCGCCCGAGGTGCTCCAGTTCAGCTCGGTCAGGGCGACGAAGCCGTGATTGATCGCGAAGACGCCACCGGCCAGGCCGGTCAGTCCGGCCGAGAGCACAAAGGCGATGACCTTGTGCTTTTCCACCTCGTAGCCGAGCGCCCGGGCCCGCTGGGTGTTGTCCCGGATCGACACCAGGACCCGCCCGAACGGCGAGTGCACGATCCGCCAGGCCGCCCACATGCCGAGCAGGAGGATCGGCAGCGCCGCGTAGTAGAAGTAGAACGACTCGTTCTCCACCAGGTCGATGCCGAAGAAGTTCCGGGGCACGCCCTGCAGCCCGTTCTCGCCGCCGGTCAGGCCGCTCCACTGATAGCCGATGAAGTAGACCATCTGCGCGAAGGCGAGGGTCACCATCGCGAAGTAGATCCCGGAGCGGCGCACCGACAGGTACCCGACGGGGAGGGCGAGGATCATCGCGAACACCGCCCCGCCGACGACGGCCACCGGGAACGGCACGCCGTAATGCGTCGCGATCAGCCCGGTCACATAGGCCGAGCTGCCCCAGAACGCCGCGTGCCCGAAGGACAGCAGGCCGGTGAAGCCCAGCAGGATGTCCAGCGCGATCGCGAACAGTGCCATCGCCGCGACGTCCGTCGCGACCGGCGGATAGATGAACCAGGGCAGTGCCAGCGCCGCCACCAGGCCGGCGGCCAGCAGCACCCACCGTAGCCTCGGGTCGCTGCTCGCGACCGGCACGTCGGCCCCGGTGACCGGGGCCTCGGTGGCCACGGACTGAGTCATGCCATCGCCTCCTTGCGTCCGAACAGGCCCGCGGGCCGGACCAGAATGATCACGGCCATCAGGACGAAGATGAGGATCTGCGAGAACGTCGGGGCGTACGCCTGCCCGAACGCCTCCACCAGGCCGACCACGTAGCCCGCGACGACCGCGCCGAGGATCGAGCCGAGCCCTCCGATGACCACGACCGCGAACAGAATGATCGCGAAGTTGTCGCCCATGTCGGCGGTGATCGCCCGGAACGGTGCGGCGAGCACGCCGGCCAGCCCGGCGAGCGCGACCCCGAAGCCGAAGACCGGCGTCACCCACCGGCTCACGTTGATGCCCAGGGCGCGGGCGAGCTCGGGTTTCTCGGTCGACGCCCGGACGATCATGCCGATCCGGGACCGCGTCATCACCAGCCAGACGAGCACACAGACCGCCACCGAGAACAGCAGGACGAACAGCTGGTAGCGCGGCAGGACGACACCGGCCAGGTCGACGCGTCCCCGGAGCAGGCCCGGAAGCCGGTACGGCAACCCGGAGACGCCGTACTTCTGTTTGACCAACTCGACGAGAACCAGCGTGAGGCCGAAGGTGAGCAGGAGGTTGTAGAGCGGGTCGAGCCGGAGCAGCCACTGCACGAGCAGCCGCTCCACCGCGACGCCGAAGACGAACATCAGCACCGGCACGACGAGCAGCGACCACCAGAGCGCGAGGCCGAGGGAGTCGAGCAGGACGGCCGCGGTGACCGCGCCGAGCATGTAGAACGCGCCGTGGGCGAAGTTCACCACGCCCAGGACGCCGAAGATCACGGCCAGCCCCAGGGCGGCCAGCGCGTAGAAGCTGCCGGCCGCCAGTCCCTGCACGAAGTACTGCGGTACCGCGTTCACGGGTTCCTCCGACCGGGTCCACTCACATCGAGCACCCGGATGCCTCGGCGGGAGGGAAAGCCTTCGCCGCGGGGATGGTGTTGACGACCTGCTCGTAGTCCCAGTCCTCTTTCACTTCCGACGGCTTCTTGACGCGGACGAGGTACGCGTCGTGGACAACCGAGTGGTCCTGGGCGCGTATCTCGCCGTTGCGCAGGAACACGTCGTTGACCTTCTTGCCTTCGAGCTCCTTGACAACCGCGTCGGCGTTGTCGGTGCCGGCCGCCTGGACCGCCTCCAGGTACTGCAGCGCCGCGGAATAGTTGCCGGCATGCTCGAAGCTCGGCCGGGTGCCGGTCTCGGCCTGGAACCGGTCCGCCCAGGCGCGCGCCTGGGCGTCCATGTTCCAGTACCAGGCGTCGGTGAACGTCGTGCCGGCGAACTGCTCCACACCCAGCGAGTGGATGTCGGTGATGAGCATCAGCCCGACGGCCAGCTTGATGCCCCGCTCCTTCAGCCCCGACTCGTTGAACTGCTTGACCAGGTTGATCAGGTCTCCGCCCGCCTGCATCGTGCCGATCACGCTGGGATTGGTGCTGCCGGCCTTGGTGAGAAAGGTCGCGAAGTTCTCGTTCGGGAACGGCGTCGCGATGGTGCTCTGAACCGTGCCGCCCGCCTTCTTGATCGCACTGGTGAAGGACTTGGTCATGTTCTGGCCGAACTCGTAGTCCGGATAGATGATCGCCCAGGTCTTGCCACCGTTGTCGGTCACTGTCGTGCCCGTGCCGTTGGCGAGCATGTAGGTGTCGTACGCCCACTGGAAGGTGTACTTGTTGCACTGAGCGCCGGTCAGCGCGGTCGTCGCGGCGCTCACGTCGAGAAACAGCTTCTTGTGTTTCTTCGCCTGGTTGGCGACGGCCAGGGCGGCCGACGAGGTCGGCACGTCGAGGATGACGTCCGCGCCCCCGCGCTCGTACAGCTCGGAAGCCTTGGTGTTCGCGATGTCCGGCTTGTTCTGGTGGTCGGCCGACGTCACGTCGATCTTCTTGACGACCGCCTTGTCGCCGTACTTCTTCAGGTAGTCGGCGACCGCCATCTTGACCGCCTTGACACTGTTCGGTCCCGACGCGTCCTTGTAGATCCCGGATTGGTCGTTGAGCACGGCCAGCACCAGCTTGCCGCCCGAGAATCTGCCGCCCGACGACCCGGGGCCTCCGCCACCACACGCGCCGAGCAGCAGTACCGCCGTCATGGCCGAGACACCGGCCCGCAATCGCTTGCCGTTCATGGTGTTCTCCCCAATCGTTCAGATGCCGAGGTATTTCAGAAGTTCGCCCTCGCGCCGCCGGAATTCGGCGTTGTCGAGGGTCTCGACGACGCGGCCCTGATTGAGCAGGTAGTGCCGGTCGGCCACGGTGGCCGCGAACTTGACGTTCTGCTCGACGAGCAGCACGCCGGCGCCGGTGGCCTTGATCTCGCGGATGACCGCCCCGATCCGGGCCACGATCACCGGGGCCAGGCCCTCGGAGGGCTCGTCCATGAGCAGGAGACGGGCGCCGGTCCGCAGTGCCCGGGCGATGGCCAGCATCTGCTGCTCCCCGCCCGACAGCGTGGTGCCCGGCGCCTTGCGGCGTTCGGCGAGCACCGGGAACACCTCGTAGACCCGATCCAGCGGCCAGGCCTGGTCGGAGACCCGGGGCGGGAGAACCAGGTTCTCCTGCACCGTGAGGCTCGCGTAGATGCCGCGGTCGTCCTGGACCCACCCCATGCCGGCGCGCGCCCTCCGGTGTGCCGGCATGCCGGTGACGTCGCGGCCGAGGAAGTGAACGACGCCGCCGGCCTGCCGATGCAGGCCGATCAGGCACCGCAGCAGGGTCGTCTTACCGGCGCCGTTGCGGCCGGCCAGGGCGACTACCTCACCCTCTCCCACGCGTACGTCCACGCCGTGCAGTGCCTGCGCCTGCCCGTACCACGCCGTCAGCCCGGTGACCTCAAGCATGGCCGGCCTCGCCCAGGTACGCGGTGATCACTCGTTCGTCGTTGCGTACCTGTTCGTAGGGGCCCTCGGCCAGGATCCGGCCCTGCTGCAGCACCGTCACCCGGTCGGCCAGGCTGCCCACGACGTGCATGTTGTGGTCGACCAGCACGACGGTGCGGCCGGCGGCGATGCGGCGGACCAGTTCGACGGTCCGGTCGACATCCTCGACGCCCATCCCGGCCGTCGGCTCGTCGAGGAGCATCACCGGCGGGTCGAGCGCCAGCGCGAGGGACAACTCCAGGGCGCGCTTCTGCCCGTACGCGAGCAGCCCCACCGGCTTGTCCGCCAGCGGCATCAGCCCCACCTGCGTGAG
Source organism: Actinoplanes sp. NPDC051411 (assembly GCF_040682075.1). Classification (NCBI taxonomy): domain Bacteria; kingdom Bacillati; phylum Actinomycetota; class Actinomycetes; order Micromonosporales; family Micromonosporaceae; genus Actinoplanes; species Actinoplanes sp. NPDC051411. The sequence continues at coordinate 25,515 of NZ_JBFBAD010000019.1, forward strand.
CAGTTCCTCCACGCGGGCCCGATTCCTTCCCAGCAGCTTCTCCGAGCGCCAGAACCGGAATCCCTGCCCGGTGTGTCCTGCGAGCGCGAGTTCCACGTGCTCGCGGCTGGTGAGGGTCTCGAAGAGGCTGGTGATCTGGAACGACCTGGCCACGCCCCGGCGCGCGACCTGCTCGGGCGGGCGGCCGGTGACGTCCTCGTCGAACACCGTGATCGCCCCCGAGGTCGGCGCCACGAACCCGGTCAACAGGTTGAACAAGGTCGTCTTCCCGGCACCGTTGGGACCGACCAGCGCGTGCACGCTGCCCTCGCGAACCTCCAGGTCCACCGAGTCGACCGCGCGGAAGCCGCGGAACACCTTGGTCAGGGCCCGGGTACGCACTGCCACGCGACCGCCCGCCGTCATCCGTCTTTCCTTCCCCGGTGGCATGTGGACCTCAGAGCGAGCACACGAAGCTCTGCGCGCGATCGGGATCGCCCGAGCGGTACCTCGGCCAGCGGGGGTACTCGCAGAGCGGGCGTGTCCGGCCGTCTCTGATGTCGGCGGCCACCGGCCTGACTGGCGGCTGTCCATTGTCGACCCACGTTTCCAGGGCCGACAGCGAGTCCCAGCCGGGGGCGAAGGCGGGCGCACCGAAGTTGGCGTGATTCGCGCCCGGCGCGACGTAATGGCGCATGAACTCGTTGGTCGGCCGGGGACCGAGCGTGGCGAGCACGCGGCGGTAGTAGTCGTTCGTCGAGCGGTGCGAGACCAGTTCGTCCGCCGAGCCGTGCATCAGGATCAGCCGCCCGCCGGCGCGTGCGAACGGACGAAGGTCCACGTCGTTGCGGTCCTGGAGGGTGGAGAGGTAACTGATGCGGGACAGCCACTTTCCCGGTCGCCGGGGGTCGACGTCGAGGGAGTTGTAGCCCGGGTCCCGGGTCAGGAAGTACTTCACCCACTGGTCCCAGTACTGGAATCCGTATCCGCTGGTCACCGGCATGGGGTTGGCCGGCGCGGAGGTGCCGAACCCGAGATAGGGCGTCCTCATGTCCGCGCCCGACAGAAGAGGGAAGCCGGGATAGTAACGCTCGCCGCTGGCGATGCGGTACGGCCAGCCGAAGGGTGTGGACGCGGCCGTCACCGAGGCGATCTGCGCGTCGGAGAGACAGGTCGGGCCGGTGTCGGCGCCCTTGGGGCAGCGAAGCACGCGGGGATCGAAGTGGCATCCGCTGACATTCGAGACGATCTTGTCCTTGATGCCGTCCTGCCCGTCGCAGGCCGCGATGACGCTGTTGTAGAGCAGGGTCTGCTTGTCCGGCCCGGGGAAGGCGCCCGGACGGGACATCACCTGCGCGAGGTATCCCAGATCGAGGACTTCGGCCATGTTGTTCCAGGCCGGGTAGGCCGAGATGACGCCGTCGAAGGCGTCCGGCCACCGTTGCGCGACGACCAGGGCCTCACGACCGCCCGTCGAGCCGCCCGCGAAGTACGTGTGGCGGGGCATCGCGCCGTAGCCACGACGGATCAGGTACATGGCGGCGTCGTGGGTCTTCTTGAGCGCGTCGCCGGCGGCGAAGTTCCGAAGTGCCTCGTCGTTCAGGCCGAACGACCCGTCGAGGGACGCCGCCGGACCGGCCTGGTGGCCTGAGTCGCTTCCGTACGTCGCGTATCCGCGAGCCAGCGGCGCGGGTTGATCGGGACGGCCGAACGGCACGATCTGAGTGAGGTCGGGGATGGTTCCGTCGTATCCGCCGCCGCCGAACATCATCGTGCCGCGGTTCCAGCCGACCGGCATGGCGAGGCGGAGCCTGATGTCCGGAGCGGACGGATCCTTCGGACGAAGTGCCGCCTCTACGCCGCAGTACTCGATGGCCCGGCCGCTGACGACCTGGGTCGTCAGGGATGCCGACTCGACGCGGCCCCCGTTGGTCGGCAGGCTGATCACCGATGACGGGATCTCCGTCCCGGCCAACTCCGCGCATCTCGGGCTCGCGCTGACCGGCGTGGCGGCGGCGGGCAGCGGCCCGTAGATCGCGGTCACGCTCACCAATGCGGTGGCGGCCGCCAGGCCGGCGGGGAATCGCTTGGAACGTCCACGAACTCGCAGTTTTCGACTCACGGCGGACCTCCTGACCCAGCACGCTGTGCCGCGGAGGGATCGATAAGCGGCACTGAGTGCCATTCACTGTGCCACGCGTCACAGGGGCCCGCAAGGGAGGTTCCGAGGATTGTCGTCCGCCCGGCCGATTAGCAAGTGGACGGTGGCCGTCCGCCTCACCTCGCGGTCGTCTGACGGTCGTCGCTTCCGCGACGGTGCTGGGCGCCGCCTCGCCGCCGGCGTCCGAGGGACGGGCTGAACAGCGCGGTGGTGGTGATGACCGCGGTGGCGGCGACCAGCGCGGTGGTCCTCCCAGCGGGCCGGTCGCCGAGCTGACCGGAGAGCCGTCCTTCGACGACCGGCGTTTCGTGATCACCAGCGGCATGTCGATCGCCGCCATCGTGCTCGCCGACGAGCTCGACCTCCTCCAGAAGATGTTGCGCACCACCGACCTCGACCTGGTGCAATGGCTGATCTGCGTCGTGGCGGGGCTTACCGTCCTGATCCCGGCCGAACTGCGCAAGGCCTCGCTGCGCCGGCGATCGGCCACCGAGGCGGTGCGGCGGGCCGCCGCCGACCGGGCGGACGGGGCCGCACCGTCCGAGCCGGACACACCGATGGTCACCACCGGCCGACCGGCATGATCGCGAACGCCGGAGGGCGCACGGAGCTGACCATGTTGACCACCGGTGTCGAAGAGGAGCTCCTCCTCGTCGAGCCGGACGGTGCGGTGGCAGCGTCAGGGCACTCGGGCGATCGCCTTGGCATGCACCACGAGGACGGTCGCGATGTGATGGAGCGCCACGATGGTTCCTCCTCGAGCGTCGACCGGGCCCGCGAGGTCGCGCATCCATCGGTGTTCGAGAAGCACGGCCAGGGCATCCGTGCCCGCCGGCAGCTCGGCCGACACCTCGTCGATGTCGGTCTGCGGCAGGAGGCCGGTGGCCAGGCCGCCCAGTGCCCCCAGTCCCGGCAGCTCGCTCAGTTCGACGGAACACGGCGAGGCGGACGCATCGGTGCGGATGACGAGCACGTCGACGACGTTCATGCTTCGAATCGAAGCCAGACGGTCCAAGGTCGATCGGACGCCGTCCACGAGGTGTTCCCGCGGGAACGTCACCACGATCAGCTCGAGCGGCCCCACTGCCATGAGGTGATTGTGCCGCTGCGAAGTGGGACGGGGCCTCATCCCCGGTGGGTGAGAGCCATGCCCGTGGCGGCGGCCGGCGGGTTCACCTCCGGCGGATGAGGCGCCGGTCGTGGCCCGGCGCGACGGTCACGGAGCGTTCTTCGCCGGCCGGCGGGACGGCGGCGAGCCTAGGGGAGACCAGGTCATGACAATACCGAAAAACCGTCACCGACCAGCGGAGTGCCCGTACCGGAACCGTCGTCGGCATCAGCCGTGAGGCCTCCGGCGCGTCGCCTGCGCGCCGAATCATCAGATATAGTTCCTGCATGGAAGTAACTACCTCGATCTGGAGCGTCGTCACCTCCTTGCATCGCGTGGCGCTGCTGCAGCGCCGGGCCGCGGCCGCGACGCCGTTGGGGCCGGTCGGCCTCGGGCTGCTGAATCTGGCTGCCGTGCAGCCCTCGTTGCGGCCGAAGGACGCCGCGGACGAGTTGGATGTCGCGGCGCAGTCGGTGACCCGCGCGATCGCCGACCTGGAGGCCAGGGGATACGTGCGCCGGGCGGGCGATCGCGCGGACGGGAGGTCGTACGTCATCGAGCTGACCACGGCCGGGAAGCGTGCGCGGCAGGAGTTCCGACGGCAGCTGATCCGACAGTTCTCGCGGCATCTCGCGGACTGGGAGCCGGCCGAGATCGTGCGGTTCGCCCGGCAGCTCGACCGCCTCGTCACCTCGCTCTCGGCCGGCCTGCCGGAACGGCCGGTCACGGCGGCCGGAAGGCGGAACCCGTGGCGTTCATGACCGGGAACGACGAAGGGTTCGAGGTGATCGTCGTCGGCGCGGGCCTCGTGGGGCTCGCCGCGGCGGCGTTCCTGGCTCAGCACGGCGTCCGTGTTCTGGCCGTCGACCGGCATCCGGCGACATCGGCGCACCCGAAGGCGCGCCTGGTGAACGTGCGATCGATGGAGATATACCGGGCGCTGGGCGTCGAGGAGGAGGTTCGTGCGGCGGGCGAGCCGAACAGCGGGTTCGACATCGTCGACACGCTCGCCGGACCGCTGCGGAGTTGGATAGCGGCGCCCGCCGACGAGGTGGCGGCGGCCGGTCTGAGCCCGACGACGCCCTACTCGTGCGACCAGCAGCGGCTGGAACCGATTCTCCTGCGCCGTGCGCGGGAGCTCGGCGCGACGGTCGCGTTCGGCACATCCGCCGAGCTGGTCGAGATCGGCTCCGACGACGTGACGGTGGAGCTGTCCAGCGACGACCGGACACGGGCGGTGCACTCGCAGTTCCTCGTCGCGGCGGACGGCGCCCGCAGCGCGGTGCGCGACCGGCTCGGCATCACGCTGCGGGGCGAGGATGTCGAAGGAGAGTCGGTGAGCTCGGTCTTTCGGGCCGATCTGGAGCCGGCGTTGCGCGGCCGCCAGATCAACGCGGTGATGTGTCGCGCGGCGAATGCCTTTCTGTTCGCTCGGGGCAACAAGGACGACCGCTCCTGGCAGCTCGGAACCTTCCTGCGGCCGGGCTGGGCCGAGCTGGCTCCGGCGGAACTCGGCACGCGGCTGACCGAGGTCATCCGCGCGGCGACGGGCCTTCCCGATCTGCGGCCGGTGATCGAGGACACCGCCCGGTGGCGCACCGGGGCGTACGTGGCAGATCGGTTCCGGGCCGGCCCGGTGTTCCTGGTCGGCGACGCCGCCCATGTCATGCCGCCGTACGGCGGGTTCGGCGGCAACACGGGCGTGCAGGACGCGCACAATCTCACATGGAGGCTCGCCGCCGCCTGCCGCCGGGAGGACGACACTGAGGCGCTGCTTGCCGGCTACGAGACGGAACGCCGGCCGGTCGCCGAGCTCATGGTCGCGCAGGCATTGTTGCGCTCGCGCAAGAAACCGGGGCAGGCGCCGGTGCCCGGCGAGATCGACGCCACGACGTTGGTCCTGGGGCTCAGGTACGGCGGGCCGCCCGAGGACCCGGCGAACCCGAGTGGCCGGCCGGGCACGCGGGCACCGCACGTACTGCTCCGCGACGGGCGCAGCACCCTCGACCTGTTACGGCCTACCTCGTTCACCGTCATCGACGTGGAAGCCATCGGCCCACTCGTCGACCCGGTTCATCGAGCCCGGTGGGATGCGACCTACGGCAGCGGGCCTCCGGTCCGGCCCGACGGCATCATCGGCCGCTCGGTATCGAGCATGTTGTTCAAATAACCTAGAGAGAAAGCGAGGACACCACGATGGTCCCGCCCGACTTTCCCTGCGGCCGGTCCCGGTCCATGTATCGGGCGACGTCCTGCATGACCTGCGTGCCCGCCTCGCACTCACCCGTCCGCCTCTGGACGAGGGCAACGAGGACTGGCCTACGGCGTGCCGAACAGCTGGCTGCTGGAACGCTGGAACGCCTGGAGCGACAACGGCGGTGACCTCGATCCCGTGGGAGAACCCCGATGCCTGGGTCGGCGACCTGCGCCGCACCTTCCGCGGCCGCCGGCCCTGAACGGCCCGCGGCCGGCCCACCGAGGGCGTACGCGGTCGGCGCTCGACAAAAGCACAGTTCAGGCGCCGCGAGGCGTTGCCTTCCGCCGCAACCGCGGATCGTGCGAAGGGTCGGCGTACATCGGCGGGCAGCCGTGATCGACGGCGTCGGGGCGCAGCTCGTAGTGCCAAGGCTCGTTGCGGTAGATCTGGCACAGGCCGTACCCGGCGCCGTGCTCCGAGAGCCACGCCGCGCCGCCGACCGGCCCGATGTCGACCGCCTCGCCCCGCACGTGAGCAGACGTCTCGGGGGCGGCCACCCACCGGGCGGCGGCCTCTGCCGAGCCGTACTTCGAGATGGCTTCCCGGAGTAGTCGCCTCTGATACTCGGGGGAGCGCCAGCCGCCGTTGACGAGGAGCTCGACCCCGTCGTCCGCGGCGTCGGTGGCGGCTCGGCGCAGGGCGGCGAGCAGATCGGGGTTGAGGTTGACCACGGCCGGAATCTCGTCGTCGAAGACCGTCACACGCATGCCCTCAGTCAACGGAGGGCCATGTTGCCGGGCCGTATCCGGTTTTCGATAGGCCGGCGATATGCGCGGGTTTGTAGCATCGGAGGATGCGTGTCTTGGTCGTCGAGGACGAGCCCTACCTGGCCGAAGCCGTCCGCGACGGCCTGCGGCTGGAGGCGATCGCGGCCGACATCGCCGGTGACGGCGACACCGCTCTCGGCCTGCTGAGCGTCAACACCTACGACATCGCCGTCCTCGACCGTGACATCCCCGGCCCCTCCGGCGACGAGATCGCGAAAAGCATCGTCGCGTCCGGCAGCGGCATACCGATCCTGATGCTCACCGCCGCCGACCGGATCGACGACAAGGCCTCCGGCTTCGAGCTCGGTGCCGACGACTACCTCACCAAGCCGTTCGAGCTGCAGGAGCTGGTGCTCCGCCTCCGGGCGCTCGACCGCCGCCGGGCGCACAACCGGCCACCCGTCCGCGAGATCGCCGGCCTGCGCCTGGACCCGTTCCGGCGGGAGGTCTATCGCGACGGCCGCTACGTCGCGCTCACCCGGAAGCAGTTCGCCGTGCTCGAGGTCCTCGTCGCCGCCCAAGGGGGAGTCGTCAGCGCCGAGGAGCTCCTGGAGCGGGCGTGGGACGAGAACGCGGACCCGTTCACCAACGCCGTACGCATCACCGTCTCGGCACTGCGCAAGCGACTCGGCGAGCCCTGGGTCATCGCCACCGTGGCCGGCGTCGGCTATCGCATCGACCCAGCTTGAGGGGAACACCGTGAACCGAGCCCCAGGTTTGAGCATTCGCCTCAAACTCACCCTCAGCTACGCCGGCTTCCTCATGCTCGCGGGCGCCCTGCTGCTCGCGACCGTGTGGGTGTTCCTGTTGCGCTATGTACCGCAGCCACCAGGGGTTCCCGTTATGCCCGGCCGCCAAGTTCACGAGCGCCTCATCCTCATGGGCCCGAGCCGCGACGACCTCCTACGGGCGTTCGCCCCGCGGGCGGCCGAGGTGTCCGTGTTCCTGCTGGTGTTCGGTCTGGTGGGCGGATGGATTCTGGCCGGCCGGATGCTCGCTCCGCTGACCCGCATCACCGAAGCCGCCCGGGTGGCGGCGGACGGATCGCTCTCCTACCGGATCCGGCTGCCCGGACGCCAGGATGAGTTCCGCGAGCTGGCCGACGCCTTCGACGCCATGCTCGCGCAGCTCGAAGCGCACCTCGCCGAACAGCGAAGGTTCGCCGCCAACGCCTCCCACGAACTGCGCACGCCGCTGGCGGTCACGCAGACGCTTCTCGAGGTAGCCCGCGGCGATCCGAACCGCGACGTGGGCGAGGTCGTCGAGCGCCTCCATGTCGTCAACGCCCGAGCGATCGATCTCACCGAGGCATTGCTCCTGCTCAGCCGGGCCGACCAGCGGTCGTTCACCCGGGTGCCGGTCGACCTGTCCCTCCTCGCGGAGGAGGCCACGGAAACCCTGCTGTCCCTGGCCGAGAAGCGTGGTGTCACCATCGAGACCTCGGGGGACGTGACCCCGACCATCGGCTCGCACGCGCTGCTGCTGCAGCTGACCACCAACCTCGTGCACAACGCGATCGTTCACAACCAGTCGGAAGACGGCAGGGTGTGGATCACGACCGGCGTTCACCACCGGACGGCGGTGCTGACGGTCGAGAACACCGGCGGCGAGCTTGCCCCGCAGCTGGTCTCGACCCTGGTCGAGCCGTTCCAGCGGGGCGCCGAACGCGTACGCACCGGGCATACGGGCGTCGGGCTGGGCCTGGCGATCGTCAAGAGCATCACCCAGGCACACGACGGAACCCTCACCCTCACTCCACGCGCGGCCGGCGGGCTCCGCGTCACCGTGCAACTGCCCTACGCGACGGGAAAGTCGAAATAGGTGTCCGGATAGGGTTCGTCCTTCAGCGTGTAGTGCCACCACTCGTAGTCGTAACGACGGAAACCACACGCTTCCATGATGAAACAGAGGTGTTGACGATTTGACGTCTCGACCGGCGTGATGCCCTCGGCTCCGTGATGTGAGACGGGGTCCATCAGATCGTGGTCACCGCCCATCGCGGCCAGGTGACCGGAGGCCAGGTGATAGAGCGTCAAATCGACCGTGCTGCCCCGGCTGTGGCCCGACCTGGCCGCTACATATCCCCTTCTGACCATGTCGGCCCGGTCGATGTGCGGGTAGTGCCGCTGTTTCGTCCGGCCGTCCTCCGGCTGTTCCGACCAGCGAAGGAAGAAATCCACGGCACGCCGGGGGCGATATCCGTCCCAGAGGAGCAATCCGAAGCCGAGGGCCGCGGCCTTGTCCCGGGCGCTTTCCAGGGCGGCGCACAGAGCCGTCGTGCCGGCGACCCGATTGACCAGATATCCATCCACGGGCCGGCCGGTGAAGTTGTCCCAGGTGGCGTACTTGGCATCCCAGCGCACTCCGGGCACGAGATCGTCCACGAAGACGAAGTCGTCCTTCATCGGCTCGGCCCGGCCAGGGCCGCCGAGACGATCCGGTCGATCACTTCGGCCAACGGCAGCCCCGCGGCCGCCATCATTCTCGGATAGCGACTGTACGACGTCAGGCCGGGCAAGGTGTTGACCTCGTTGAGCACGACGGTTCCGTCCTCCTTGAGGAACATGTCCACCCGGGACAGCCCCCGGCACCCCAGAGCGCGATAGATGGCCTTCGCCGTCTCCTGCACGAGCGAGCGCGATCCGGCCGAGATGTCGGCCGGAACGACGGGTGTCGAGTTGTCGGAGCCGCGTTCCGGCTCGCTCTCCTGGTGGATCCGGAAAAATCCGTGCGACAGAGCGATGCGGTCCACCTCACCCGTGATCAGATCCTGATCGTTGCCCAGCACCGCACAGCCGACCTCGCTGCCGGCGACGGCCTCCTCGATCAGCACCTTCGAGTCGTACCGCCTCGCGGCCTCGATCGCGCCCGGCAGATCCTCTTTCCGAGCTGCTTTGCTGACGCCGAAGGACGAGCCGGATCGCGCCGGCTTCACAAAGACCGGATAAGTGAGCCGGCCGGGGTCGACGTCCCCGTTCGCCGTGACGGTCCAGAAATTCGGCACGGCGATTCCGGCGCTTCTCGCGACGACGTAGGCCAGGGACTTGTCCATGCACAGAGCCGAGCTCTGGACATCGCAGCCGACGTAGGGAACGCCGGACAACTCCAGCAGACCCTGCATCGCGCCGTCCTCGCCGAGCTTGCCGTGCAGGACGGGGAAGACCAGGTCCAGGTCGAGCACCTCGTACTTTCCGTCGTCCAGAACCAGTAGCCCGCGCACGCCACGGTCCGGTGACAGCACGGCCGGGCGGCAACTGTCGTCGTCCAGGTTCGCGCCGGGGCCGTCGCACAGCTTCCACGCGCCGCTCCTCGAGATCCCGATCCAGAACGGCTCGTACTTCCCGGGATCGAGGTTCTCCGCGACCTCCCGCGCCGACTTCACGGAGACGGGATGCTCTTCCGAACGGCCCCCGAAAATGAGGCCGACCTTCAACCTAGGCATGCTGCATCTCACCTTCGAATCGCAAGCAATTGACGAGACTGTTTTCCACGATGTCGCTCAACGCGTGGTCGGTGTAATAGGCGGTGTGCCCGGTGATCAGCACATTCGACAGGCGTTGCAAGCGGCGCAGCACGCTGTTTTCGATCGGCCGGTCACGGCAGTCGGCGTAGAAGATTCCCTCTTCGCCTTCGACAACGTCCAGCGCCGCACCGCCCAATCGGCCACTTTCCAGCGCTGACACCAGGGCCTCGGTGTCGAGAAGGGAACCGCGCCCGGTATTGACGACGAAGGCGCCCTTCTTCATCCGCTCGATGCGCCCGCGGTTCAAAAGATGGCGCGTATCGGCGTTGAGCGGTGCGTGAAGCGTCACCACGTCGCTCTCCCGCAGCAGCTCGTCGAGAGAACCGCAGCCGTCGAACGTCAACATCCGGCTGCCGAAACCACGCAGGCGGTCCATGACCGCGGAACCGATCCGGCCCGTCCCGATCACCCCGACGGTCAGGTCGCGCAGTTCTTTCCCGGGCACGTCAGGCAATCGGTAATCGTGAACGTCGGCGCGGCGGACGACGGACTTCGCATTCCGCACGGACATCAACATCAGCATCAGCGTGAAGTCGGCCACGCTGTCGGGCGAGTAGGCGACATTCTCCACCCCGATGCCGACGCTCTCGGCGTACCTCACGTCGATGTGGTTGTAACCGATGCTCCGCGTGGAGATATAGGTGACGCCGGCCCGGCTGAGTGCGAGAAGGGTCGAGTTCGCGACGTGAGCCTTGTGTCCGACGCTGATGCAACGGTTTCCGAATGCGAGGTCGATGGTGGCCTCGGAAACCGCCTCCGCGGTGATGGTCGGCAACACACCGAGGCGGGGCGCCAGCTCTCGAAACAAGAGAGCCTCGTCCGGCCCGCACCCGTAGATCGTGATCCCGAAAGGCATGCCCCCTAGTCAAAGGGGTGCGGTGTTGCCGGTACGTATGCAGTTCTCGATACGCCGGCGATACATGTAGTCGACGGAGTGCGGTTGAGCTGGAATTCCTCGAACCGGGCGAGCGCGTCCTCGATCCGCGGCCGGTGGGCGTGGTCGTTCCCGGTGCCGACCCAGGTCCACTGCCGGATCAGCATCGTGCCCGCGGTGCGGTCGGCCTTGAGGTCGATGACCGCGACGATCTCGTCGTCCACGAGCACCGGCAGGCCGAAGTAGCCGAAGACCCGTTTTTTTTCCTTCGGCACGTACGCCTCGAACAGGTGGGTGTAGCCGAAGAAGAGCTCGAGCCGCTTGCGCAGAATGACCAGCGGGTCGAACGGAGAGAGCAGGTGCACCAGGCCGGAGACCGGATCGGGAACCGTCTCGAGCGTCTCGGGGGTGGGCGGCGGTGACGCCCTTGTTCCACGGCAGCCAGGGGCCGGTGCGCAGGTCGCGCATGGCCGGGGCGAAGTACTTGAAGTCGGCGGTCGGGACGTAGGAGAGCGCGTGGGTCCAGGTCTCGAAGACGGTCTTGTCGACGGTCTGGGCCCGGTACACATCGGACCTGCGGTACGCCGGGATCCGGGTCCAGAGGATGTGGTGGTGGGCCCGCTCGATCACGTTGATCGAGTCGATCTGCACGTACCCGAGGTGCTCGATCGCGGCGAGGGTGGCGCCGGGACCGCCGCCGAACGCCTCGGGCGTGTCGAGCCGCTGTGCCCGCAGCCAGATGCGGCGGGCGGCCGCGACCGCCAGGTTGACCATTGTTCCGACGGTAACAGCGATTCATCCGCCGCGGCCCGCGCGCCTCGTTGCCCTCCGGATCGGCGAGGATCCACCGGCGGGGTGGGCTACCGGCGGGCTGCCGGGGTGGCGGGGCCCAGGCGGTCGGCCATCCAGTCGGCGATCATGGGGCGGGCCCGGGAGGGGAGGTTGGAGACGCCGTGGTTGCCGTCGGGGAAGCAGACGAAGGTTCCCTTCGGGGTCTCGTCGGCCTGGCGCTGGGTCTGCCGCCAGGGGATGAGCCGGTCGAGCTTGCCCGTCACGTACAGGGACGGGACGGTGATCTTCCGGCATTCGTCGGCCAGGTCGAGAGTCAGGGCCAGGCGGCGGCCCTCGTCGTCGTCGCGCGCACCGGACTTCACGACGAAGGTCTGCCGGGTCATCGGCGGCAGGTCGTCCCACATGTCGCCGAAGCGGAACGGGCCGCTGATGCCGGCCATCGCGGCCACCCGCGGCTCGTGTGCGGCGACCCGGGGCGCGTAGTAGCCGCCCAGGCTCACACCGGCCAGGCCGATCCGCTCGTGATCGAGGTCGGGGCGGGCGGCCAGCAGGTCGAGCAGTGCGGTGACCGCCACCTCGTAGTCGTGCCGGATCGGCACCGCGAAGCCGGTCTCGCCCTGGCCCGGCCCGTCCAGTGCGACGGTGGCCAGGCCCCGGTCGAGGAACGACTGCTCGAAGTAGAAGAACTCCTCCTTCGTCGAGTCGAGCCCGGGGATCAGCACCACGTAGGGCGGCCGATCGGCACCGGGCGGACGCCGGAGGTTGGCGTACGCCGTGCCGTCGGTGAACGGGACCTCGAGCCGCTCGGCGGACGGGTCGAGACGGGCCAGCGCCGTCAGCGTCTCCTGGACCGACACCCGGGTGGCCTCGGCGGCGAGGTCGAGGTCGACCATCCAGACGAACTTGCCGAAGTGCCGGTTCACCGAGGCCCGCCGCCACGCCTGGCCGGCGGTGAGGGCGTGCCCGGTGGCGTCCGCCTCGCGGGCGAAGGCGGCCTGCTCGTCGGCGGTCCGGTTCCACTCCGGCAACCAGTCGGCCCACGTCTGCGTGCGCGCGATGGTCGTGGTCATGTCGTTGTAGTCGACCCCGTTCTGGATCAGCCGGGGCGCCCAGTGGGCCAATGCGGTCTCGATTGCGGCGTCGGGCAAGGGAACCTCCGTCAGGCCAGGATGCGAAGAGGGGCCTCGAGCAAGCCGAGGAAGTGGGCCATCCAGCGGGCGGCGAGCGCGCCGTCGACCGGACGGTGATCGACCGAGAGGGTCACCCGCAGCACGGTGGCCGCGTCGATCTGGCCGTCGACCACGACGGCCTCCTTCCGGGCGGCACCGACGGCGAGAATCGCCGCCTGCGGTGGGTTGATCACGGCGCTGAACTCCTCGGTGCCGTACACCCCGAGATTGGTCACGGTGAGCGTGCCGCCGTCCAACTCGTCCTGCCGTAGCTTGTGGTCGCGGGCGCGGGCGACCAGGTCGGCGCTCGTGCGGGCGAGGGCGGAGACGGTCAGTTCCGACGCGTGGCGGACCACCGGCGTGACGAGGCCGCTGTCGGTGGCGACCGCGATCGAGACGGCGACGTCGTGGAACCGGTGGACGGCATCGTCGGTCCAGACGACGTTCATGTCGGGGACCGCCACGTGGGACCGGGCCGCTGCCGCGACGATCAGATCGTTCACGGAGATCCTGGTGTCGCCGGCCGCGTTGAGCTCCGTGCGCAAGGCGAGCAGGGCGTCGACCCGCGCGCTGCCCCGAATCGTGAAGACCGGCGTCTCCCGCGCGGCGGCGGAGAGCCGGGCGGCGATCGCCCGGCGCATCCGCGAATGCGGGACCGCGTCGTAACCGGTGTCCGTGGCCGTTGCCCGGGGGGTCGGCGCGGCGCCGGCCGGGGGCGGTGCGGGCGACGCGGGAACCGGTATCCGGTCGGCCAGGGCACGGTGGACATCGTCGCGGACGATGCGCCCTTCCGGCCCCGTGCCGGCGATGTCCTCGATGCGCAGGCCATTTTCGCGGGCGAGCCGGCGGGCCAGCGGGCTGGAGAACAGCCGGACCGGTCCCGCGGCGGACGTGACCGCGCCCGCCGCCGGCGGTGCGGCGGTGGCCGGAGCTTCGCCCAGCAGGCTCTCGACCAGAGCGTCGAGGTCGCCGATGACCTCGCCGGGGGCGGCGAGCACGGCCATCGGGGTGCCCACCGACACCGGCTTGCCCGGCTCGACCAGCGTGCGCAGCAGCACGCCGTCGGCCTCGGCCGGGACGTCGACCACCGCCTTGTCGGTCTCCACGGTGGCGATCGCATCGCCGGCCGCGAAGGTGGTGTTCTCCGCGACGGGCCATTCGTTGACCACCGCCTCGACCATGTTGGCGGAGATCTCCGGCATTCTCAGCAGGCTCGCCATCTCAGGCCTCCACGATCCGGCGGAGACCGGCGGCGATCTCCTCGCGGCGGGCGATGGCGGCCCGCTCGAGTACCTTGCTGATGCTCGGTGAGGCCTCGCCGCCGGTGACCCGGCCGACCGGCGCGTCCAGCCAGTCGAAGAAACGGCGCTGGATCTCGTCGGCCAGCCACCCGCCGTACGAGGTGCCGACGGCGCCCTGCTCGACGATGAGGATCCGGTTGGTCTTGCGGATGCTCTCGCCCAGCGTGTCCCAGTCGACGCCGGCCCGGTCGAGCCAGCGCAGGTCGATCAGCTCGGCGTCCACGCCGGTCTCCTCGATCGCGGCGAGGGCTTCGGCGACCATCGAGAGGTACGCGATCACGGTCACCGCGCTGCCCTCGCGCCGGACGGCGGCCTTGCCGACCGGCAGGCAGTAGTCATAGTCGTCGACCGGTCCGGGGCCGGTGCTGTTGTAGAGATCGACATGCTCCAGCACCACGACCGGGTCCTCGCAGCGCAGCGCGGCGTTCATCAGCCCGACGTAGTCGAACGGCGTGGACGGCGCGACGATCCGCCAGCCCGCGGCGGTGGCGAATATCCCGGCCGGGTCCATCGAGTGCTGAGAGCCGTACCCGGTGCCGGTGGCCACCTTGCTGCGCAGCACGAGCGGAACCGTGCCGTCGCCGCCGAACATGTGCCGCGCCTTGGCGATCTGGTTGAAGAGCTGGTCGGCGGCGACCCACATGAAGTCCGCGTACATGAACTCGACCACCGGCCGGAAGCGGCCGTCGAGGGCGATGCCGCCGGCCAGCCCGCTGAACGCGTTCTCGCTGATCGGGGTGCCGAGGATCCGGTCGGGGAAGGCGTCCTTGAGGCCCTTGGTCGCGCCGTTCGTGCCGCCGCTCAGACGATGCACGTCCTCGCCCATGACGACGATGCGGTCGTCGGTGTCCATGCGCCGCCGCATCACCTCGGCCACGGCGTCGATGAACTTGGTCTCCCGCACCGCGACGTCATCGTCGGCGAGCCGTGCGTCGGCGAACTCGCCGAGGTCACCGCGCACGCCGACGTTCACGAACGCGGGGTCGGGCCACTCGGACGGGACGATCCGGCGCTCGCCGGGCTTCCCGCCGGGCACCGGCTCGAGCAGCGTCCGGCCGGCGGCCGCCACGGCCTCCTTCGCCCCGGCCCCGGCGGCGTCGCGCGACTCGGCGGTGAGCAGGCCACGCCGGATCAGGTGGCCGGCCACCTGATCGATGGGGTCACGCGCGCGCCACTGTGCCTCTTCCTCCTTGCTTCGGTAGCGGAAGGCGCTGCCGGGGAAGGGGCCGTTCTGATGGAAGTAGCGGTAGGTGTCGGCCTCGACCAGGGCCGGGCCGTGGCCGCCGCGCATGTGCGCGGTCGCCTCGCGCATCGTCAGATGGACCGCCAGCGGGTCCATGCCGTCGACACGCCAGCTGGCGATGCCGAAGCCCGGGCCGCGGGCGGACAGCCGGGGCTCCCCGGTTGCCTCGTCGACGCTGGTGGACACCGCGTACTGATTGTTTTCCAGGAAGAAGCAGACCGGGAGCCGCCAGGCGGCGGCGAGATTGAACGTCTCCAGCGTCGAGCCGATGTTGGCGGCACCGTCGCCGAAATAGGTGACCGCGACGGCATCGGTGCCGGCCTGCCGGCCGGCCCAGGCGTAGCCGGCGGCGAGCGGGACTCCGCCGCCCACGATGGCGTTCGTGCCCATCGCGCCGGCCTCTTTCCATTGCAGGTGCATCGACCCGCCGCGGCCGTGGCTGAAGCCGCGGTCGAGGCCGCAGATTTCGGCGAGCGTGCGCAGCAGGACGGTGCGGATCTCCTCGGAGAGCGGGGCCGTGAGGTCGAAACCCTTCGGGGCCACGTGCTGCAGCGCCTTGGCGAGGAACTGGTGATGACCGCGATGGGAGCCGTTGACCTCATCGCCGGGGGCGAGCGCGAGCACCGAGCCGACCGCGCCACCCTCCTGGCCGATGCTCGAGTGTGCGGGGCCGTGCACCAGACCCGCCGCGGCGAGCTCCAGCACGAACTCCTCGAACGCCCGGATGAGCACCAGCTGGTTGAACATCGTCGTCAGCAGCTCGGGGTCGGCCGCATCCCAGTCGGCGTCGGTGACGACCAGCTCGGTCCAGGCGGCGTCAGGGTGCAGTGCGCGGTGTTCCGGCATCGGGCCTCCTTCGTCGGGAACAGCTTTCCACCGATTGGATCCATCTTCCAGTGCCGAGTTGACCTTTCCTCGGATTATGGCAAGGCGGTAGGGTCGATTGGATCCAAAAGGAGGTGGGCGATGGGGCTCCCGGGGCTGCAGCGGCTCGACCATGTCGGCTTCACCGTTCCCGATCTCGACGTGGCGCAGCGGTTCCTCGTCGACGTGCTCGGCTGTGAGTTCCTGTATTCGCTGGGCCCGTTCGCCGACGAGGGTGACTGGATGGCCGAGCACCTCAACGTGCACCCCCGCGCGACCGTGCCGGAGAACCGGTTCTTCCGGCTCGGCGTCCAGGCGATCTTCGAGGTCTTCGCGTACACGTCGCCCGGCCAGCGCACCGAGCCGCCGCGCAACAGCGACATCGGCGGCCACCACGTGGCTCTCTACGTCGACGACCTGGACGCGGCCGTGGCCCACCTGAAACACCACGGCGTCACCGTGCTCGGTGAGCCGACGGCGAGTCGCGGTCCGCACGAAGGCCAGCGCTGGGTCTACTTCCTGGCACCATGGGGCATGCAGTTCGAGCTGGTCTCCTACCCGCACGGCCGGGCCTACTTCCGGGGCGAGAACACATGACCGTCGCTACCCAGCGCGTCGCCGACCACCTGCGCAGCGCGATCCTCGGCGGCCGGATCGGCCCCGGCGAACGGGTACGCCAGGAGGACATCGCCCAGCAACTCGGCGCCAGCCGCCTCCCGGTCCGCGAGGCACTGCAGATGCTCGCCGCCGAGGGCCTCGTCGAGCACGAGCCCAACAAGGGCGCCCGCGTGCCCTGGCTGTCCATGCACGAGGTCGACGTGATGTACCGGATGCGCGAGCAGCTGGAGCCTCTCGCCCTGGCCGAGAGCCTGCCCGGGCTGGGGCCGGACGACCTCCTGCAGCTCGGGGAGATCCAGGACGAGATCGAGGGCGGCGTCGACGTCGAGAGGTTTCTCCAGCTCGACCGCGAGTTCCATCTGCGCACCTACCGCGCCTGCGGGATCGATCAGCTGACCACCACGGTGACCCGCCTGTGGAACTCGACGCAGTATTACCGCCGCTTGTTCATGCAGCTCACCGGGCCGAGCCGGCGCTGGGTCGTGAACGCCGAACATCGGTTGCTGCTGGACGCCATCGAGCGGCGGGACGCAATCGACTCGGGGCGCTTCCTGGCCGGGCACATCCGGCGGACGCGTACCGAGCTCGGCCGGCACCCCGAGGTCTTCGGAGACTGATAATGAAACTGATGGTGAACGGGGCGGAGCACGAGATCGCCGCCGATCCGGACACTCCGTTGCTCTATGTCCTGCGCAACGACCTCGGCCTGATGGGGGCGCGGTTCGGCTGCGGCCTCGGACTGTGCGGAGCCTGTTTCGTGCACGTCGACGGCCACCCGGTGGCGTCCTGCGACACCCCGATCTGGTCGCTGGCCGGCAAGGAGGTCACGACGGTCGAGGGTCTGTCACCCCATCCCGTGCAGCGGGCGTTCCTCGATGAACAGGCGGCCCAGTGCGGCTATTGCGTCACCGGGATCATCATGACCGCCGCCGCGCTGCTGGAGCGCGAGCCACGGCCGGGGGAGCGGACCGTCGCCGCCGCGCTCGATCGGCATCTGTGCCGGTGCGGCGCCCAGCAGCGCATGGTGCGCGCGATCGTGAAGGCGGGCGAAAGCGATGACTGAGCCGTGGGCCGCACTGCCCAAGGACCTCGCGGCCAATCCGGTGCTCGCGCGATGGATCCGGGTGCGGGCCGACGGCATCATCGACGTACGGGTCGGAAAGGTCGAGCTGGGGCAGGGCATTCTCACCGCGCTCGCGCAGATCGCCTCCGACGAGCTCGGGGTCGACATCGCCGCGATCCGCATGCTGCCGGCCGGGTTCGACGGACCGGACGAGGGCATGACCTCGGGCAGCATGTCGATCATGGATTCGGGGTCGGCGCTGCGCGTGGCGGCGGCCAACGTGCGCGAGCTCTTCGCCGCCGCCGCGGGGGGCGGCGCCTTCTCCTACGGCGAACTGGCGGGAACGGTCGACCTCGAGGTGGTGGCGGTGCCCGAGGTGCCGTTGCGGTCGGCGAGCCGGCTGGTCGGGCAGGCGGTTCCGCGGCTCGACCTGCCGGACAAGATCTACGGGCGTCCGCGCTACATCCAGGACATGCGCCTACCCGGGCAGATGTTCGGGCGGGTGGTCCGGCCGCCGTCGCGTGGTGCCCGCCTGGTCTCGGTGGACATCACGGCGGTGGACGGTAAAGCCCGGGTTCCCGACGAGGTGATCGTCGTCCGGGACGGCGGCTTCCTCGGCGTGGTCGGCGCGGACGAGGCCACGGTGGTGTCGTCGGCCGAGACGCTGCGCCGGTCCGCCCGGTGGGCGGAGCACGACTCGCTCCCCGACGAGCAGGAGCTCGACAAGTTCCTGCGGGCCGGGCCGCACGAGACCATCGCGGTGATCGACGACGAAGGCGGGCAGCCGCGGCACCGGGTGCTCCGGGCCACCTACAGCCGGCCGTTCCTCGCGCACGCCTCCATGGCGCCGAGCTGCGGTGTCGCGGTCTGGCGGAACGAGGGACGGGTCGACGTGTGGTCGCACAGCCAGGGCGTTCATCCGCTCGGGCGGGCCATCACGATCGCGCTGGGGCTTCAGCCGGGCGCGGTGCGCGTGGAGCACGCCGAGAGCGCGGGATGTTACGGCCACAACGGGGCTGACGACGCCGCCTTCGACGCGGTGCTGTTGGCCCGGGCCGTCCCCGGCCGGCCGGTGCAGGTGCTGTGGAGCCGCCAGGACGAGCTGTCCTGGGCGCCGTTCGGCTCGGCCATGACGGCGGACGCCGTGGCCACCCTGTCGCCCGACGGGATGATCTCGTCCTGGCGGTACGACGTGTACAGCCAGGGCCACACGTCCCGGCCGGGATACGCGAACGGAATTCCGGGGCTGTTGTCGGCCACGTTGCGGAAACCGGCGGCGGAATATCCGGCCGCGGTCGATCCGGGGCCGGCCAACGGTCACGGGACCGCCCGCAACGCGCTGCCCGGGTACGACCTGCCGCATCGGCGGGTCACCGCCCATCGGCTGCTGTCCACGCCGATTCGCAGTTCGGCCATGCGCGCGCTCGGGGCCCACCTCAACGTGTTCGCGATCGAGTCGTTCATGGACGAGCTCGCCGGGGCCGCCGGACGGGATCCGCTCGAGTTCCGGCTCGCGCACCTGAGCGATCCGCGCGGCCGGCGGGTGCTCGCCGCGGCGGCCGAGGCCGCCGGGTGGGGACGGGAGGTTCCCGACGGCGTCGGGCTGGGGACCGGGTACGCGCGGTACAAGGGGCGCGGCGCCTACTGCGCGGTCGTCGCCGAGGTCGAGGCCGAGGCCGAGGTACGGGTGCGGCGCCTCTGGGTGGCGGTCGACGTGGGGCAGGTCGTCAACCCGGACGGGGTGCGCAATCAGATCGAGGGCGGCGCGGTGCAGTCGGCCAGCTGGACGCTCGTCGAGCGGGTGCGCTTCGACCGGCGGCAGATCACCAGCGACACCTGGGAGACCTATCCGATCCTGCGGTTCTCACAGGTGCCGGCCATCGAGGTCGCGATCGTCGACGTCGGCGGGGAAAAGTCGGTCGGGGCCGGCGAGGCCGCGCAAGGCCCCACCGCCGCGGCGATCGGGAACGCGGTGGCGTCCGCGGTCGGCGTCCGCGTGCGCGATCTGCCGCTGACCACGGAGGCGGTCGTGGCAGCCATCGAACGACAAGGGTGACCACCGCAACGGGCTACCAGGTCACTGCGATGTACTTGGACTCGGTGTAGTCGAGCAGGCCCTCGTGGCCGCCCTCCCGGCCGATTCCGCTCTGCTTCACGCCTCCGAAGGGGGCCGCCGGGTCGCTCACCACACCGCGGTTCAGGCCGATCATGCCGGCCTCCAGGGCCTCGCTGATCCGCAGGCCCCGGGTCAGGTCCCGGGTGTAGACGTAGGCGACCAGGCCGTACTCGGTGTCGTTCGCGTACGCCACCGCCTCCTCGTCGGTGTCGAAGGTGACGATGGGGGCGACCGGGCCGAAGATCTCCTCGCGGAGGATCGCCGCGGTGGGGGCGACGTCGGTCAGCACCGTGGGCGGGTAGTAGTAGCCGGGCCCGTCCGGGCGGGTGCCGCCGGTGGTCGCGGTCGCGCCGGCGGCCAGCGCGTCCCGCACGAGCCCGTCCACCTTGGCCGCAATGTCCTCGTTGACCAGCGGGCCGACCTGGGTGTCCGCGTCGGTGCCGGGGCCCAGCCGCAACGCCGCCATGCGGGCGGTCAACTGCTCGGTGAACTCGCCGGCCACCGAGCGGTGGACGTAGAACCGGTTGGCCGCCGTGCACGCCTCGCCGCCGTTGCGCATCTTGGCGATCATCGCGCCGTCGACCGCGGCGGCCAGGTCGGCGTCGGCCAAGACCAGGAACGGAGCGTTGCCTCCCAACTCCATGGACGTGTTGACGACATTGTCGGCCGCCTCGGCCAGCAGCAGCCGGCCGACCTCGGTGGAGCCGGTGAACGACACCTTGCGGACCCGCGGGTCGTGCAGCATCGCCGACACGACCCGGCCCGAGCTGCGCGAGGGCAGCACGTTCACCACGCCGTCGGGGATACCCGCCTCGGCCAGGAGCTCGGCCATCGCCAGAGCGGTCAGCGGGGTGTCACTGGCCGGCTTCAGCACCACGGTGCAGCCGGCGGCCAGCGCGGGCGCGATCTTGCGCGTGGCCATGGCGGCCGGGAAGTTCCAGGGGGTGACCAGCACGCAGACGCCCACCGGCTGGCGTACGACCAGGATGCGGTTGGCCCCGGACGGCGCCGTCGCCACGGAGCCGAGGGCGCGCACCGCTTCCTCGGCGTACCAGCGGAAGAACTCGGCGGCGTACAGCACCTCGCTGTGGGCATCGGCCGGCGCTTTGCCGTTCTCCTGGCTGATCAGGCGGGCGAAGGTCGAGGCGCGCGCGGTCATCAGCTCGAAGGCGCGGCGCAGGTGCTCACCGCGTACCCGTGCCGGGGTTGCCGCCCAGGAAGCCGCCGCGTCGGATGCGGCCGCAACCGCCGCCAGGGCGTCTTGCACCGAGCCGTCGGCGACGGAGGCGATCACCGAACCGGTCGCCGGGTCCCGCACGTCGAAGCGGTCACCGGTGGAGGACGGGATCCACTTGCCGCCGATGAAGAGATCGGTCTCCACAGAAACTCCTAATAGGGGTTGGCGACCACGAGGTCTTCGGCCGGGAACAGCGTGAGGATGCGCGGGCCGTCGTCGGTGACCACTACCTCCTCCTCGATGCGGGCGGCCGAGAAGCCATCGCTCGCGGGGCAGTAGGTCTCCAGCGCGAACACCATGCCGGACCGCAGCTCGACCGGCGAGGTCATGCTGTTGAGCCGCGAGATGATCGGCCGTTCGTGCAGGCCCAGGCCGAGCCCGTGTCCGAATTGGAGGCCGAACGCGGCCATCTCGTTCTCGAACCCGAACTCGGTGGCCTTCGGCCACACCGCCGCGATCTCGTCGGTGCCCGCGCCCGGGCGGACGACGGCGATCGCGGCGTCCATCCATTCCCGGGCCTTCGCGTACGCCTCGCGTTGTGACGCCGTCGACCGGCCGACCCCGAGGGTCCGGTAGTAGCAGGTCCGGTACCCGTTGTAGGAGTGGATGATGTCGAAGAACGCCTGGTCGCCGGGGCGGATGATGCGGTCCGAGAAGTTGTGCGGGTGCGGGTTGCACCGCTCGCCGGAGACCGCGTTGATCGCCTCCACCTGGTCGGAGCCCATCTCGTACAGCCGCTTGTTGGCCATCGCCACGATCTCGTTCTCGCGGATGCCGGGCTTGAGCACCTCGACGATGTCCTGGTAGACGCCGTCCACCATGGCGGCCGCCTGGTTGAGGAGCATGATCTCGTCGGCCGACTTGATCAGCCGGGCGTCGAGCATGAGCTGCTGGCAGTCGACGACCTTCAGACCCTGCCGCTGCATCTCGAAGAGGAACGCCGGCTCGACGATGTCCACACCGACCGGCTCGCCGGCCAGGCCGGCGTCCTCCAGCATGCCCTTGATCTCCCGGACCGCGGACTCCATCAGGCCGGCGGCCGGGGCGATCGCACCCCGCATCCCGAGCATGCCCGCCCGGCAGTCGTCCGGGTCGAGCCACGGCGAGTACAGCTTGTGGTGCCGGGCGGCCGAGCCGAAGTCCCACAGCGCGGGTTTCCCGGAGCGGGTGAGCAGCGCGTAGCGGGTCATCTTGTCGCCGAGCGCCCCGCCGATCCACGTCTGCGTCGTGTACCGGATGTTGTAGAAGTCGAACAACAGGAATGCCCCGCACGACGAGCCGGCCAGGGACTTCACCGCCCGCTCGAGGCGGTAGCGGCGCAGCCGGTCGAAGTCGACCCGCTGCTCGTAGTCGACCGCCATGTGCCCCGGTGCGGCGAGCGGCCGGCTCATGACGAGAGCCCGTCGTCGACCGGGGTGTCCTCCGGCTCCAACGCCAGCCCGGCGCCGGCCGCCTGCTGGTCGAGCAGGACCGCGAAGTCCTCGGTGACCCGGCCGCTCGACACCGTCTGCTGCACCAGCTGCGCGGTCAGCGCGGCCAGAGGCATCGGTACGTCCAGGTTGCGGCCGGCGGCCATGCCGAGGTCGAAGTCTTTGCGCAGCAACAGCGGTGTGAAGGTCGCCGTGTAGTCGAGGTGGACGAACGCGGGGCTCTTGTATCTCGTGAACGTCGAGCCCATCACGCTGTCGTTGAGGAACTCGAGGAACGCGGCCCGGGAGACGCCGCCCTTCTCGGCCAGTACGGTGATCTCGGCCATGCACTGGGTGACCACGCCGAGCATCAGGTTGTGGCAGATCTTCACCAGCCGGGCGACGTCGCCGTCCCCGACGTACGTGACGGACCGCGCGATGTGCCGGAGCAGGTGCTCCACCCGCTTGTAGACGGGCAGCGGCCCGGAGACGGCGATGCTCAGCTTTCCCGCTCTGACCACCTTGCCGTTGCCGCTGACCGGTGCGGCCAGGAAGTCGACGCCGCGAGCCAGGCACTCGGCCCGGACCAGCTCGGACGACTCGGTGGAGACGGTGGAGCAGTCGACCAGCGTGCCGGGCACGTGAGCGGGGTCGGCGAGCAGCCCGCCCTCGCCGAGCAGCACCTCCTCGAGGTCGGCCGGGGCGGAGACCATCGTGAAGACGACGTCGCAGCCGCGCAGGTCGGCGATGTGGTCCACGACGTCGCACCCGGTGGCCTCGGCCTTCGACCGGGTCCGGTTCCAGACCGACGGCGTCATTCCGGCCCGCCGCAGCCGGATCGCCATGGCGGCGCCCATCCGGCCCGCGCCGATCCACCCGACGGTGAGGTCGTTGTCAGCCATCAATAGCTCCTTACTTGGCGGGTGAGGCGGCGGTGCCGCCCAGATAGAGCGAGGCCATCTCGGGGTTGTCGCGGACCTCGGCGGCGGTGCCGGTGAGCCGCACCTTGCCGCCCTCCATCACCACCCCGTGAGTGGCCAGGCCGAGGCCGAGCCGCACGTTCTGCTCGACCAGCAGGACCGTGGTGCCGCCCTCGTTGAGGCCGTGGATCAGGCCGGCCACCGCGGTCAGACTCTTCGGGTCCAGCCCCAGCGACGGCTCGTCGAGCAGCAGCAGCTTGGGGTCGAGCATGAGGCAGCGGGCGATCTCGACCATCCGCCGCTGCCCGCCGGAGAGGTTGCCGGCGTGGTCGCCGGCCCGCTCGGCCACGATCGGGATGCGCTCGCAGACGGACGCGTAGCGCGCGGCGAGCAGTTTCCGGTCGCGGCGGATCAGGTAGCCGCCGAGCATCACGTTCTCGCGGACCGACATGCCGGGGAACAGCGCCTGCGACTGCGGCACCTGGGTGATGCCGAGCCCGAGGATCTTCGCGGGATCGAGGCCGTCCATCCGGGTCCCGCCGAGCGAGACCGATCCGGTACGGCAGCGCAGCAGCCCGCTGATGACCCGGAGCACCGTGGACTTGCCGGCGCCGTTCGGGCCGACGATGCAGGTCACCGTACGTTCGGCGCAGTGCAGGTCGACACCCTGGAGCACGTCGCCGCCGCCGTACCCGGCCGTGACGTCGCTAAGCGTTAGCATCGGCGTTCCTCCAGTCGTCGCCGAGGTAGGCGTCCAGCACGAGGGGGTCCTCCCGGATCTGCCCGGGCGGCCCGGAGGCGATGCACCGGCCCCGGGCGAACACGTAGACCGGATCGCACAGGTCGAGCACCAGCGGGATGTTGTGCT
Organism: Actinoplanes sp. NPDC051411; assembly: GCF_040682075.1. Classification (NCBI taxonomy): domain Bacteria; kingdom Bacillati; phylum Actinomycetota; class Actinomycetes; order Micromonosporales; family Micromonosporaceae; genus Actinoplanes; species Actinoplanes sp. NPDC051411. Next base: position 49,784 of record NZ_JBFBAD010000019.1, read on the forward strand.
CGACCACCAGGAACGTGACGCCGTCCCGGTTGAGCTCGCGGATCACCTCGGTGAGCCGGCCGAGCAGGCTCGGGTTGACGCCGCCGGCCGGTTCGTCGAGCAGGATCAGCTCGGGCGACAGCATCAGCACCTGGGCCAGTTCCACCAGCTTCTGCTGGCCGTAGGAGAGGGCGCCGGCCTTCTGCTGGGCGAACGAACCGAGCCCGACCACGTCGAGCAGGTCGCGGGCCCGGGACGCCTCGGCGCCGCTGACCGCGTCGGCCAGCATGGTGCGCAGCTTCCCGTCGGGCTGCGGGGCGACCACGTTCTGGAGCACCGTCATGTCCTTGAACAGCCGGGTCACCTGGAAGGTGCGGCCCAGCCCGAGGTGCCCGCGGGTCCACGGCGGCAGCTTCTCGATCCGCTTGCCGTTGAACGTGACCGTGCCCTCGTCGGCCGGCATGTTGCCGGTGATCAGGTTGAACAGGGTGGTCTTGCCGGAGCCGTTCGGCCCGATCAGCGCGGTGATCGAGCCGCGTTCGACGCTGAGGTCGGCGCCGTCGACGGCGGTCAGGCCGCCGAAGCGCTTGACCACCCCGCGCACCTCGAGCAGCGGGCCGGGCCCGGCCTCCTGCGGGAGGCGTTCGCGGACCACGGCGGTGTTGTGCGAGAGCGCGCCGACCTGGTCGGTGTACTCCACCTTCACCGGGTGGCGTCTGCGCCAGGCCGCCTCGATCGTGGGCAGCAGCCCGGCGGGCAGGAAGAGCACGACCCCGACCAGGATCAGACCCAGGATGAGTACGCGGGACTGCGTGTTCCCGCCGTAGACGGTCGCCCCCTCGTTGACCAGCGAGATGATGAACGCGCCCAGCACCGGGCCGTACAGCGTGCCCCGGCCGCCGACCAGCGCGGCCAGGACGATGAGCACGCTGCCGAGGATCGCGAACGACCCGACCGGGTTGAGGAAGGTCTGGTAGTAGGCGTACACCCCGCCCGCGACGCCGATGAAGAAGCTGCTGGCCCCGTACGCGATGATCTTGAAGACCGTGGTGTTGACGCCGATCGACGCCGCCTTGCCCTCGTCCTCGCGGATCGCGATCAGGCCGGTGCCGAACTTGGTCCGCGCGATCCACCCGCTGAACAGAACGGTCAGCACGAGGAGCAGCAGGAACGCGTAGTAGAACGGTATGTTCTGGAAGTCGGCGCTCCAGAACGGCAGTTCGAGCGTGATGCCGTCGGAGCCGTTGGTCAGCGGTTTCCAGTTGGTGGCGACGATCTGCGAGGACAGCAGCAGGGCGATCGTGATGATCACGAAGGCGTGGCCACGGGTGCGCAGCACCACCGAGCCGAACAGCACCGCGACGACCACGGCCGTGATGCCCCCGAGCGGGGCCACCCAGAGTGGGTTGACGCCGGTGTGCAGCGCGATGATCGCCGCGGTGTAGGAGCCCAGGCCGAGGAATATGCTGTGGCCCAGCGAGATGTAGCCGGCGTAGCCCGAGACGATGTTCCAGCTGGTGGCCTGGACGGCAAGCAGGAACATCGTCAGCATGACGCCCTGCGGATAGGGCTGCCACGGGTTGACCAGCGGATAGATCAGGAACCCGAGGAGCGCGATCCCGGCGATCAGGTGCTGTTTGCGTACCTTCCTCATGCTGCTTCTCCTCGGGCGTGCCCGCCGCGCGTTCCTGTGCAGTCGGTCATGCCGCGTCCTCTCGCAGTCGGGCCCCGAACAGACCCTGCGGCCGCACCAGCAGGACCGCCATGATCACGAGGTAGAAGACCAGCGTCGACCACTGCAGCGATCCATAGGTTGCGGTCAATGTCTCGGCCAGCCCGAGTACGAGGGCGCCGGTCAGCGCCCCGGGCAGACTGCCCATGCCGCCCAGCACCACGATGCCGAGCAGCCGGGAGATCCAGTCGTAGTGCGAGGCGGGAAAGAACGGGTAGAGCACCGAGAGGATCGACCCGCCGACGCCGGCGCTCGCGCTTCCGAGCGCGAACGCCAGCGCTGCCGTCGCCGTCGCGCCGATGCCGACCAGCGCCGCCGCGGACGGGTTCTGCGAGGTGGCCCGGATGGCCCGGCCGGTCCAGGTCCGCGTGAGCACGATGTACAGGCCGCCCAGCACCACGACCGCCGCGAGGAAGCCGTAGACCTGAGCCTTGGGCAGCAGCACGCCACCTATCCGGAAGCTCTGCTCGAAGTACGCCGGGGTGGCCGAGCGGAACTTGTTGCCCGCCACCACGTTGAGCACGCCTTCGATGACCAGCGCCAGCCCGAAGGTGAGCAGCACCGACATCGACGCCGGCTGCCCGCTGATCCGGCGGATCACGAACCGGTAGAGCAACCAGCCGAGTCCGAACATCAGCGGGGCGGTGACCACCGAGGCGAGGATCGGGTCGAGCCCGGTCTCGCGCCACAGCCACCAGGTGAACGTGGCGACCAGGATGAGGAAAGCACCCTGGGCGATATTCACGATCTTCAGCACTCCGAAGATGAGCGTCAGACCGGAGGCCATCAGCGCGTAGATGCCGCCGATGAGGACGCCGAGCGCGACGGCCTGGACGAAATGGGCCATGGGGCGATCACTTCCAGTCGGGCTTGGGATTCACGACCGTTTGCGAGGTGGCCGCTTCGGCCGGGGCCACGATCTGCGGCTTGCCGGACTGCCACTGGCCGAGCAGGAACTGGCCGTTCGGCTCGCCGGTGTCCTTCCAGCTCAGCGGGCCGAGGATAGTCGGCACCTGGTTGGCGTGCAGCCAGTCGCGGATCTTCACCTGGTCGGTCGAGCCGACCGCGGTGATCGCGGCCTGGAGCACTTCGGCCGCCCCGAACGCGTCCGCCGCGTCCTCGGCGGGGTCGGCGTTCTGGAACTTCGCCTTGTAACCGGCGACGAAGTCGGGGTTGTGCGGCGTCTTCGCGTCCGGGTGCCAGCTGACGGTGTAGAAGACGCCCTCGGTGCTGCCGACGCCCACGCCGGAGCTGTACTGGCCGGCGTTGCTGGGGGCCGACGTCTGGTACATGATCTTCGGCGAGTACCGCAGCTGCTTGAGCGAGCGGATCACGCCGACGCCGTCCTCGAAGACCGCGCCCTGGGCGATCAGGTCGGGCTTCTTGGCGGCGAGCTGGCTCGCGATGGGCTGGAAGTTGGTGGTGTCGGCCGGGTACGTCGAGCTGTACACGGTCTGCACGCCGAGGCCCTCGAGCTGCTTCTGCATGCTCTGGATGACCGGGGTCGTGAACGGGTCGTCCTGGGTCGGGTACGCCGCTGTCTTCGGCCTCTGGTCGGCGGGCAGCGACTTGATCCAGTTGACGAAGACGTCGGCCTGGTGCGGCGCGGTGCCCTGCTGGGCGAAGAACAGGTTCTTGAAGCCGCGGGTGAACATGTTCGGCGCGCCGCCGGCCGGCTCGACGAAGACCATGCCGTTCTTCTCGGCGACGGCCGAGGCGGCGTAGTTGAGCAGCGAGGAGAACGTGCCGAGGACCAGGTCGACCTTGTCCTGGGTGATCAGCTTGGTGTAGTCGCTGACCACCGTGTCCTGGCTGCTGGCGTCGTCGACGATCTTGAGGGTGACCTGCCGGCCGAGCAGGCCGCCGGACTTGTTGATCTGATCGGCCCAGACCTCGTACCCGCGTCGGGCCTCGGTGCCGGGCTGGGAGAAGTCGCCGGTCAGCGGCAGCGAGATGCCGATGGTGAGCGGCTTGCTGGTGTCGGTCGACGCCTTCTCCGAGGGACGGGAGCCGCACGCGGTGAGGCCGAGACCGACCGTGGCGGCGAGGGAGAAGGCAAGGACGGAGCGTCGGGTGACGGAATTTTCGATCATCAAGGGCCCTCCACTTCGAGGTCTCCCCACCGGTGAACCGCGGGGAAGGCGAGGCCGCAATCGATTGCGATGCAAGGATGTACGTCGTGTTACATACGTGTCAAGACTGCAAAGACAAGCTGCTCATCTTCGTTGGATCACGGGCTTGCGCTACTGCAATCGAGTGCGGTGAACTGTCAGGCGTGGCCGCTACAGTCAGACTCGGAACGTTCACGCCGTCGGTGTTGCTGCGCGTGTGCCGGCGGCTCGGCCGGCTCGATCACGACGTGACCGAGACGCTCGTGTCCTCCTCACCGGCGCAGTTCCGCGCGCTGCTCGACGGCACGTTCGACGCGGTGCTGACCAGCCCCGACAACGTCCTGGCCTACCGGTTCAGCCCGGTCAACCCGCTCGGCGTTCAGGCGCCGGTCGAGATGCTCGCCGCGATCGACCGGGGGATGGGCCTCGCCCTCTACGGCGACCCGGCGGGGGCGAGATTCGGCGTCGACGTGCCCGGTTCCGGTTTCGCCTTCGCGATGTACGCGCTGACCGAGTCGCTCGGCCGCAGTCGCGATGACTACGAGCTGGTGACGCTGGGCTCGACGCCGACGCGGCTGCGTGCGCTGCTGGCCGGGGAGTGCGACGCCACGATGCTCAACGCCGGGAACGAACTGCACGCCGAGGCCGCCGGTTTCCGGCCGGTCCTGAGCGTCGCCGGCGCCTGCGGTCCCTACCTGGGCACCGTGCTGGCCGCGCTCGAGCCGGTTCCCTGGCTCGCGGCGGCCCTCACCGGCGTCGCCGCGCAGATCGTCGCGGGGGAGCACGATGCCATCGTCGTCGGGGAAGCCGCGTCGGCGCTCGGTTTCGACGAGGTGCTCGCCGAGCGCTACCTGAAGCGGCTGCGGTCGCCCACCGAGGGCCTCGTCCCGGACGGGAAGATCGACCGGGCCTCCCTCGAGACGCTGGTCGGGTTGCGCCGCCGCTACGGCCCGGCGCTCGACGGCGATCCGCTGGCGGCCGCGCTGGCACTCGCGTGAGCCGCCCGCTGCGGCTGCTGCAGGCCACCTCGTTCGTCAGCACCATGGACCGGTTCGCCATGCCGCCCATGCTGATCGTGATGGCGCAGGCGCTGGGCGTCCCGCTCTCCGCCGTGGTGCACACCGCCAGCCTCTACTTCCTCACGTACGGGTTGATGCAGCCCGTCTGGGGCGTCGTCTCGGACCGGCTCGGCCGGGTGCGCACGCTGCGCGTGACCCTGGTCGCGGCCGCTCTCGCCACCGGCGCGTCGGCCGCCGTGACCGACGTGACCCAGCTGGGCGTCGCCCGGGCGCTGGCCGGCGCGGCGTTCAGCGCCGCGATCCCGGCCAGCCTCATCTACGTGGGCGACACCGTCTCCGGCGCGCGCCGGCAGACCGAGGTCACCAATCTGATGGTCGGCGTCGCGCTCGGCACCGCGCTCGCCTCGGCCGGCGCCGGCGTCCTGGCCGTCGCCGCCGGGTGGCGGGTGGCGTTCCTGATCTCGGCCGCGTGCGCGCTGATCCTGGTGTTCCTGCTGCGCCACCTGCCCGAGCCGGCCACCGACCGGCCCACCGAGAACGTGCTCGCCCCGGTCGGCCGGTTGCTCCGCTCCCGGTCCGCGCTCCTCGTGCTGCTGCTCGCCTTCATCGAGGGCGGCGTGCTGCTCGGCGCGCTGACGCTGCTGCCGCCGGCGATCGAGTCGACCGGGGTGAGCGCGGCGCTGGCCGGCGCGATCACCGCCGTCTACGGGTTCGCGGTGCTGGTCTTCGCCCGGGTCGCCGGGGCGCTCTCCCGCCGCTGGCCGACCTGGTGGCTGATCGGGATCGGCGCGGTCGCCGCGGTGGCCGCCTGCGCGGTCGCGGCCATGTCCCAGCGGGCCTGGGTCGCGGCCGGCGTCGCGATCCTGATCGGCGTGGCCTGGGCCGCGATGCACTCCTCGCTGCAGACCTGGGCCACCGAGGTACTGCCGTCCGCCCGGGCGACCGTCGTCTCCGGCTTCGCGGGAGCGTTGTTCGCGGGCAGCGCGCTGTCCTCGGCGCTGGTGGCCGGCCCGGCCGAGGCGGGCCACTACGGCACGGCATTCGCCGGGCTGGCGGTCGCGGCGATCCCGCTCGGCGTGCTCGCCACGGTGGCGCGGGCCCGCTGGCAGGTAAGCCTGGTGCCGGCGGGAGGATCGTGATGGGTGAGCCTAAAGTCGTACGGATGACGGCCCCGACACTCCGTGATGTGGCGCAGCTCGCCGGGGTGCACCCCGCGACCGCCTCGCGGGCCCTCAACCCGCAGACCCGCCCGCTGGTCAACGCGGACACCGCGCGCAAGGTGCTGCGCGCCGCCGAGTCGATCGGCTACCAGCCCAACCCGATCGCGCGCAGCCTCAAGACCGCCCGCAGCAGCACCGTCGGCCTGGTCATTCCCGACCTGACCAACCCGCTGTTCCCGCCGATCGTGCGCGGCATCGAGGACGTTCTCACGCCGGCCGGCTACAGCGCCTGGATCGTCAACACCGACAACGACCCACGCCGCGAGGAAACCCAGGTGGAGTCGCTTCGGTCGCGGCAGGTGGAAGGGCTGATCGTCGCGACCGCCCGGCGGGAACACCCGCTCCTGGTGCAACTGCACCAGCAGGGCGTACGCATGGTGCTGGTCAACCGCCGGGTCGACGGGCTCGACCTGCCGTCCGTGGCCGCCGACGACGACGCGGGCATCGCGCTCGCGGTCGCCCACCTGACCGGCCTCGGGCACACCCGGATAGCGCACCTGGCCGGGCCGCAGCAGACGTCCACCGGCCTGAGCCGGGCCCGCGCGTTCCGGCACGCGATGATCGACCGGGGGCTCGCCGCCGACCCGGCGCTGACCGTGGAGTGCGGCTACTGGTCGGAGACCGAGGGCGCGCAGGGGCTGCGCAAGCTGCTCGACTCCGGCGCCTCGTTCACGGCGGTCGTCGCGGGCAACGACCTGATCGCGCTCGGCTGTTACGACGTGTTCGCCGAGCGCGGCATCAGCTGCCCCGACGAGATCAGCGTGATCGGCTTCAACGAGATACCGTTCCTCGACAAGATGCGGCCACCGCTGACCACGGTCGCGATCCCGCACTACGAGATCGGCGGCGAGGCGGCCCGGCTGCTGCTCGACACGCTCGACGAGCCGGAGCGGCATTCCCGCTCGGTGCTGCTGGCGCCCTCCCTGCTGGTGCGGGCGTCGACGGCGCCGCCGCACCCGGCCTGAGCGAGATCTGCGGCCGGGCTCAGGCGCGGTGGCGTTCGAAGAAGTCGACGATGACCGCCAGCGCCTCCCGCTGGACCTCGTCGACCTGCGGGACACCGTCGGCGCCGGTCTCGGGGTAGATGTAGCCGTGGATGTCGTGACTCCAGGAGCGCCATTCGGCGTCGGCCCGCTTCTCGGCCAGCAGGTCGTACGTGAGCCGGAAGATGCCCTGGAGCTCGTCCTGCTCGCGGCCGAGGACCAGCACCGGGATGTCGACGCCGTCCAGGCGGCCGGAAACCTCGTCCGGGTCGGTGATCCGGGCCCGCGCCCGGTCGACGCTGCGGATCTCGAGGCTCTCGATGTCGCGCAGCCCGTCGGTGGTCCGCACCGTCGGGTGGTCGTCCAGCCGCAAGGTCAGCAGCTCGTGCGAGGCCGGCTCCGCCGCCACGGCGGCCCGCAGCAGACCGCTGTACTGCGAGCACAGCTTGAACAGCATTTCGCCGGCATGGCTGACACCGAGGTGGAACAGCCGGTCGGCGTCGATGCGCGGGTGCCGCGCGACGTGCCGCAGCACCGCGACCTCGTCCTCGTACTCCAGCGGCGCGCGGCTCATCAGGTCCATGCCCTGGCGGGTGTCGGTGCGTAACCGTCCACCGGTCTGGTAGCCGAGCTCCACCTCGGTGCGGTACCGGCTCCAGGCGCACGCGTAGCCGGCGTCGAGCAGCACGTCGGTGATGTGCCGGAAGCGGTGGACACGATCCCGCAACCAGGCGAACCCGCCGCCGCCGTTGCCGTAGGCGACGAACACGAACGGATGCGGGCCCGCACCCGCGGGCAGCCGCAGGGCGTAGGGCACGTACAGCCCGTCCAGCGTCTCGGCCAGGAAGTAGTGCGCGGGCAGCTCGGATCCGGCGAGCGCCTCGGTCCGCACCGCGTCCGTGGACCAGTCCCATTCATCCATCGTGAGGCCTCATCTCGCACCAGACCGAAACCGCAGGCGGAGCAGCTGCGGAAACGTACGCTAGATCAGGCCGCAATCGATTGCAACAGTCGCTTCGGGGCGTGTGGTCCGGCTGTCACCCCTCGTCGGCCGGCGCGACGGCCGCCGGCTCAGGCGAGTTTGCGGGCGACGCCGACGAGGTTGTGCAGCGGCTGCGTTCCGGCGGGGTCGATGTGCCACCGGGTGACATCGACCAGGCCCGGCTCGACCAGTTCCAGACCGTCGAAATAACTGGCGATCTCCTCCGGGCTGCGCATCGCGTACGGCGGATTGGCCGTCGCGTTCCAAATCTTCATGACCTCGTTGAGTTCGGGGTTGGTATTGGTGCCGTCACAAACCACGAGATAGCTGCCCGGCGCCAGGCGGTCCATGGTCCGCCGCACCACGGTCCTGGCCTCCTCCACGCTGGGAAGGTGGGCGAGGATCCCCGACAGCATCAGCACAACCGGCTGGGTGAGGTCGAGAGTGCGCCCCGCCTCGCGAAAGATCGTGTCCGTGTCGCGAAGGTCGGCGTCGATGTAGTCGGTCGCGCCCTCCGGGCCGCTGGTCAGCAGGGCGCGAGCGTGCACCAGGACGAGCGGGTCGTTGTCGACGTAGACGATGCGGGCATCCGGTGCTGCCTGCTGGGCCACCTCATGGGTGTTGTTGGTGGTCGGCAGGCCGGTGCCGATGTCGAGGAACTGACGCACCCCGGCCTCGCCGGCCAGGTAACGCACGGCCCGGTTGAGGACGGCCCGGTCGGCACGGGCGATATCGACGATGATCGGGAATTCCTTGGCGATCTGGTCACCGAGGGCGCGGTCCACGGCGTAGTTGTCCTTGCCGCCGAGCCAGTAGTTCCAGACCCGCGCTGTCTGCGGGACAGCGGTATCGATCTTGGCCGCCGTACTCGCGTCGGACGGCTGCGTCTCATCGGTCATCGGCGTTGCCCCTCGGTGTGCGGCGGCCACTGTGGATCGACGCCAGGATACAGGGGTTCAGGAGCGGGTCCCGTCGATGTCACCGATGATGTGACCCCGGATCCGGACGGCGTCACCGCCTCGTCCGGTTGATCACGGTCATTAACCTCTACCCATGCCGATGAACGAGCCCGACTACTTCCAGAGCCGGGCGCGCGTCGCGTTTCCTCTTCTCGGGGTCGTTCTGACCGTCAGCTTTCTGTTGGTCGGTCTGTTCGGCGACTTCGAGCCCCGGCCGCCGCGCGGTGAACTGGTCACCGCCACTGTCTACGCTGTGGTGCCGGACGCTCTCGGCCGTCCGTATTACGTGGCGGTCCGGGCGGTCACCTCCCGGGGCGTGGTGACCTGCAGTATGGGCAAGATCGCGTTCCCCGACCACGTCCTGCCCCCGCTCAACGCGCAGATCCCGGTCGAATGGACGCCGGAGTACTGCGCGTTGAGCGAGCCGGCCGAACCGCTCCCACGGTGGTTCTTCCTGCTGGTGGCAGGCGTCGCGGGGACGCTCACCGGCGCGTGGCTGTTCCGGTCGGCGGCCCGCCCCCGTAGCCCCTTGGCCGAGCCGCGTCGTGCCTAGACGCCGGTCACGGCCGGTTCAGGCGGATCGAGTTGTACGGCGTCAAGTTGTAGTGCAACACCCACCCGACCACGACGGTTTGACCGGTGCAGTCGACGCCGTTGTAGCCGTAGCAGAGGGTGGCCGTGGCCCCGCCGGTCTGGTTGTTGTCCACGGTGTTGACGCCGTAGATGTTGGACAGGTTGTGGGCTCCGTAGGTGTAGAACTTGCTCTTGATGGTGGCGCCGTCCGGCGCGATGATGCAGACGTAACCGGACGGACATCCCCAGCCGTCATTGGCCGCCTTGGCCGTGGCCGCGCTCGCGCTCGTCGCGCCCCCGGCCAGAACGGTAGCGGTGGCCGCCGTTGCGAGAACGGCGGACAACTTGCCCCTCATGTGCGTTCCTCCCCCTTGTCACGAACGTCTCCGGAGACCGCGGCCGGGCCGGCTCGGCGGCCGATACGTTCGCCGGTCCTCGGGAATGATCGTCGTGAGTAGATGGTGGAACGTTGTCGATATGTTGTCGTCCTGGCAGCGATGGTCGGTTTGCCGGGACGAGGAGGCGCGACGTGGTGGTGGTCCGGCTGCTGGGCCCGGTGGAGCTGATCACGCCCGGTCGTGCCGTCGACGTCGGACCACCACAGCGCCGGCTCGTCCTGGCCGCTCTGGCCGTCGATGCCGGCCGGTCGGTGCCGGTCGAGACGCTGGTGGACCGGGTGTGGGGAGCCGAGGCACCCGACCGCGGGCGGCGGGCGCTGCAGGCCCATCTGACCCGCATCCGCCGGGTCTGCCAGGACCTCGACGAGCCGGTGGGCCTGATCCGCCGGTCCGGGGGATACCTGCTCGACCTGGATGACGAGCGGGTGGACGTGCTCCGGTTCCACCGGCTCGGCCGACAGGCCCGCGAGCCCGGGCCGGACCGCACCGTTCTGCTGCGCCGCGCGATCGACCTGTGGGCGGGGGAGCCCCTGGCCGGGATGACGGGGCGGTGGGCCGGGCAGATCCGCGAGAGGTGGCGCCAGCAGTACCTGGACGCGGTGATCGCCTGGGCCGGGTCCGCGTTGGAGACGGGCGACACCGATGACGTGGTCGGCCGTCTGTCGTCCCTGGTCGAGGAGCATCCGCTGGTGGAGCCGCTCACCGCGGTGTACATGCGCGCCCTGCACAACGCCGGCCGGACCGCGGCGGCACTCGACCTCTACACCGCCACCCGCCGCCGGCTCATCGACGATCTCGGTGTCGAACCGGGGGCCGAACTGCGGCAGGCGCACCAGGCCGTCCTGCTCGGCGACGCGGCCCCGGCCGTCGCGATACGCGAGAGCCCGCCGTTGCCGGTCCCCGCCCAGCTGCCCGCGGACCTCCCGGATTTCGCCGGGCGCCGCGCGGACCTCGATCATCTCGATGCGCTGGGAAAGCAGGACGCGGCCGGTCTCGTCCTGGGCATCACCGGGACCGCCGGGGTGGGCAAGACCGCGCTCGCCGTGCACTGGGCGCACGGGCAGCGGCACCGTTTTCCGGACGGGCAGCTCTACCTCGATCTGGGTGGCTTCGCGCCGGCCGGTTCCCTCGTGACGGCCGCCGAGGCCGTTCGCGCGTTCCTCACCGCGCTGGGGATTCCGGCCGAGCACGTGCCCACCAGTCTGCGCGAGCAGACCGCGCTGTACCGCAGCCTGCTCGCCGACCGGCGGATGCTGGTGCTGCTCGACAATGTCCGGGACGCCGAACACGTACGGCCGTTGCTGCCCGGCGCCTCCGCCGGCCTGACCGTGCTGACCAGCCGTGACCGGCTCGCCGGCCTGGTCGCCGAGGGCGCCCGCCCGGTCACCCTCGACCTGCTCGCGCCCGAGGAGTCACGGCAGCTTCTGGCGGCCCGGATCGGCTCGGAGCGCACCGCGGCCGAGCCGGCGGCGACCAGCCGGATCGTCGCCAGTTGCACGGGGCTGCCGCTGGCTCTGGCCATGGTGGCGGTGCGCGCGGCCGGCCATCCGTCGTTTCCGCTGTCGGCGATCGCCGCCGAGCTGGACCACGCCCGCGATGCCCTGGACAGCCTGGACGGCGATGACCGGGACGACCACGTACGCGCGGTGCTGTCCTGGTCGTACCACACGCTGCGGCCGCCCGCCGCTCGCCTGTTCCGCCTGCTCGGCCTGCACACCGGCCCCGACATCAGCACCGCCGCCGCGGCGAGTCTGGCCGGCGAAACCGTGCCCGGCATCCGAGCGGCGCTGGCCGAACTGACCCGTGCGCACCTACTGCGCGAGCACCAGCCGGGCCGATACGACATGCACGACCTGCTCCGGGCGTACGCGGGTGAACTCGCCGACCGGATCGACCCGCCGGACGAGCGGGACACCGCCTTCGGCCGGCTGGTCGATCACCTGCTGCATACCGGGTACGGGGCGGCCATGCTGCTCTATCCCGGCCGCGAACCGATCGTTCTCGCCGCACCCCGTCCCGGAGTTTCGGTGCGGCGGCTGGCCGACTACGGAGAGGCACTGGAGTGGTTCACCGCTGAGCACCGCGTGCTGCTGTCCACGGTGAGCCGCTGCGCGGACCGCAATTGGGACCGGCCGGTCTGTCAGCTCGCCTGGACGCTGATGACCTTCCAGCTGCGCCAGGGGTACTGGCCGGACTGGGCGGGCACGCAGCGGGCGGCGGTGACCGCCGCACGGCGGCTGGGTGACCGGCCCGGCCAGGCCGCCGCCCAGCGCAGCCTGGCCCGCGCGCTCGGCAACATGGGCGAGCACGAGGACGCGTACGCCCACTTCCGCCAGGCGCTGGACCTGTTCGTCGAACTCGGCGATCCGGCCGGGGAGGCCACCACGCACGACAACCTCAGTCACGTGCTGGCCAAGCAGGGGCGCCGGCCGGAGGCGGTCGGGCACGCCCGGCGCGCGGTCGAGTTGTATCGCCGCGCCGGCCGGCTCGACGGCCTGGCCAGCGCGCTGAACTCGGTCGGCTGGATGCTCGCCCAGGCCGGGAACACGTCCGAAGCCCTGACGTACGCCAGGGAAGCCCTCACCCTGTACCGGGAGCTCGACGACCGCGACGGTGAGGCCGCGGCCTGGGACACGCTCGGCTACGCGCAGCACCACGGCGGTGACCCGTCGGCCGCGACGACGAGCTACCGGCGGGCCCTGGTGTTGTACCGGGCTCTGGACGACCGGTACAACGTCGGGGTCACCCTGTGGCACCTCGGGGATGCGCAGGACGCGGCCGGAGAACCGGAGTCGGCCCGGCGGTCGTGGCAGGAGGCGCTGGCCGGCCTGGAGGCCATCGGTCACGCGGACGCCGGAATCGTTCGCGGCCGCCTGGCTTGAGCCGTGGGGCTGGATTGCCCGCAGGATTGTCTTCCCGATTGTTAACAATCTCGCTAGCATCCGAAACACGGCTGTAAATCGGCCGTAGTGTGCTCACCGCAGCGACATGCCGGAGGCTGTCCATGTATGAGTTCCTACGTCCCCGAAAACTTCTCCGAGGACACGGCCTGCTCCTCGCCGCCATCATGGTGGCGACCTTTGCCGCCGCGGCAGGCACGCCCGGCGTGGCGTCCGCGCGCGGCGGCGGGAAGCCCGTCGCGGTCGACGCCGACGGCCTGCGCGAGCTGCCGGCGGTCGCCCCGGTCATCGACTGCGGCGCGGTGACCGGCCTCGACCTGCGAATGCGGCAGCGCGAACATCAGCTACACCCAGGCGACGGGCTGCACCCCGGTGACCGGCGGCCAGATCGCGAGCGCCACCACGGACATGGGCCACCAGGGCCAGACCGACGGCTCCTGGGCGGCGGACAACCCGCAGGCCATCATCGACTTCGCGTACCGGGCCGAGCACGTCACCGCCCAGACCGCCAAGGCGATCATCGCGAAGTTCTACGGAAAGCGTCCCGCCTACTCCTACTTCGACGGCTGCTCCGACGGCGGCCGCGAGGCGCTCATGGAGGCCCAGCGCTACCCCGGCGACTTCGACGGGATCGCGGCCGGTGCGCCCGCCCAGGACATGGACGTACAGAACATCTTCCACCATGCCTGGAACGTGCTGACCAACGTGGATGGCACCGGCCGGTACATCCTGCTCGCCGACAAGCTGCCGCTGATCCACCAGGCGGTGCTGGCCGCCTCGACCTGCCTGACCACCGCCGAGGCCGGCGTCGTCCGGCGGCTGCACAACGGGGCCGTCACGGCCGACGGGAAGCGGCTCGAACCGGCGGTCTCCCACGAGTGGGGCTCCGAGCTCGACTGGACGCTGTTCATCCCCTCCTCCAGCTACCTCTCCGCCCTCGACCCCGACCTGAGCCGGTTCCAGCGCGACGGCGGCAAGCTGGTGCTCTGGCACGGCTGGGGTGACCAGCACATCTCCCCGCAGGGCACGATCGAGTACTACGACGCCGTACAGAAAACCCTGGGTGCGAAAACCACCGACAGCTTCGCGAAATTCTTCCTCTTCCCGGGGGTCGCGCACTGCGGCGGCGGTACGGGCCCGAACGTCTTCGACGTGCTCACCCCGGTGATGGCGTGGACGGAGAGCGGCCGGACGCCGACCAGGATCGTCGCCTCGCTGACCGACTCCGCCGGCGCGGTCACCCGCACCCGGCCGGTCTACCCGTTCCCCGCGGTCGCCCGCTACGACGGCACCGGCAGCATCGACAGCGCGTCGAACTTCGTCTCCTACACCCCGCGCCACCCGGTCCAGGACGACTTCAACTGGCTGGGCGCGCGCCTGTTCTCCAGCGACTACCAGGTGCGGGCCGAGGCGGTCGGCCCGAAGCTGGTTCTCAAGCCATCGACGACCTGGCTTACCCGCAAGGCCGGCTAGCACACACCCCCACAGAGAGAAGCAACCATGAGCCATAACGTCGCGGCCTCGGGCAGCAGGACGTCGGTCCTGCCCCGGCTCGCTACCGGCACGTTGATCGCCGCCGTCGCGGCCTGTTTCGTCGCCCAGCTCGGGGTCAGCATCCCGGCGACCACCCAGGGCTACATCAACCAGGATCTGCACACCACGTCCACGACGCTGACCTGGGTTTCCGATGCGTTCATGGTTCCGGTCACCGTGCTGGAGCTGAGCTTCGGCGTCGTCGGTGACCTGTTCGGGCGCAAGCGCCTGCTCGCCATCGGCGCCGCGCTGATGGCGCTCGGCGGCCTGCTCGCCTTCCTCACCCCCGAGGGGCACGGCGCCGGGCTGCTGCTGACCGGCCAGGTCGTCTCCGGCATCGGCGCCGCGGCGCTGTTCCCGACCTCGATCGCGATGCTCGCCGCCGGCACCCACACCGTGAACGACCGGGCACGGGCCCTCTCGATCTGGGCGGCCGCGCTCACGACCGGCGGGTTCGGCTCGCCGCTGCTCGGTGGTGTGCTGTCCAAGGTGCACCACTCCGGCGGCGAGTACGCCAGCTGGCGGTGGGCGTTCCTCGCCGTGGCCGTGATCGCCGTCGTCAGCATCGTCATCACGCTGGTGGCGGCGGAGAACTCCTCTTCTCCGGCCGGCCGTTCGCTCGACTGGCCCGGCCAGCTCGCGATCGCGGTGGCGCTGTTCGCGTTGATCTACTCCGTCGTCCAGGGCGCCGAGGACGGCTGGGGCAGCGGCATCGTCATCGCCGGATTCGTGGTCTTCGCGGTGTTCCTGGCCCTGTTCGTGGTGATCGAGCGGCGCGTCGACAAGCCACTCATCCAGCTCGACCTGTTCAGCAACCGGATGTTCACGGTCTCGGCCGTGGTGACCGTGCTGGGGATGTTCGCCTACCTCGGCACGGCCTACGGCACCAGCATCCGGCTGTCGGCGATCCAGAACTACACGCCGCTCAGGACCTCCGTCGGCTTCGTGCTGCTCAACATCATGGGCGTGATCCTGTTCCCGGTGAGCACGAAGATGCTGCAGAAGTTCAATCCGGGCTGGGTGCTGGCGGCCGGCATGGGGCTGATCGGCATCGGTGACGTCTGGCTGGCCGCGATCCCCGCAACCCACCTCGGCCTGACCGCGGTCGCCGTCCCGCTGCTCGTCGTCGGTGCCGGCTTCAAGACCGCTGTCACCGCGATCACGGTCGTCGCCGTCAACAGCGTGCCGACCTCCAAGGCGGGCATGGCCAGTGGTGCGACCAGCATGGTGCGCGACTTCGGCCTGACCCTCGGCCCGGCGATCGTCGCGGCCATCGCGCTCACCAGTGCGGCCAACGCGATCAGCGCCAAGGTCGCCGGGTCACCGGGCCTTCAGCAGTCCGTCGCCGCCTTCAACTCCTCGGGCACGGTGCCGCCCGAGCTCAAGGGTGCGGTGAACTCCGGGCCCCTGGGTGCGAACGCGATCCCGAATCCACCGAACCCGCTCAAGGACGTCGCGTTCCACGCGTTGTCGCACGGGTACGGCCTCGCCTATCTCGTCTGTGGCATCTCGGCCCTGCTCGCCGCGGCGATCGCCGCGCTGATGCTCGGCGGCCGCGCCTACACGCACGCGTTCATCGACGTCCCCGACGAAACCGTCCCCCGGTAGGCCGCGGCGTCGAGGAGACGAAGTGACTGAACAGATCCTGGGACTCTCGTCGATGGCGACGAAAGGCCTGCTGACCGATCTGAGCGAGGCGTGGCTACGACAGTCATCGCGGCCGGTGCACTTCGATTCCGCCGGCGGAGTCGAAGTTGCCCGGCGCATCCGGGCCGGGGTCCGGGCGGACGTCGCGGTGCTCAGCAGCGAACAGATGGCCGGCCTCGACGCGGACGGCTTGTTCGAGGACGGAACGCTGAGGCCGTTGTTCGTCTCCGACGTAGTCGCCGCCGTTCCCGAGAACGCGGCACCGGTGACCTTCTCGACCGACGCGGACGTGAAGGCGGCGGTTACCGGTGCCGGCCGGATCGCGTACTCCACCGGCCCGAGCGGCAAGGCACTGATCGACCTCCTCGAGCGCTGGGAACTCCTCGAGGCGGTTCAACCCCGATTGGTGCAGGCCCGATCAGGAATACCCGTCGGAACCTTGCTGACCGGCGGCGAAGCGGACCTCGGATTCCAGCAGGGCAGCGAGTTGTCGGATCTCGCCGGGATACGAATACTCGGTCCGCTCCCGGGCGCGGCGGCAATTCGCTCGACATTCAGCGGGGCGGTCCTGGCCCGGTCGGCAAACAAGGCATCAGCACGGAAAGTGCTCCAGTTCCTCACCTCGGAGGAGGCTCAGAGGTACGTCATAGCCGCCGGCATGACGGTCGCCTGACCCGAGCCTTCGAGGCGCACCTGGTTACTCACCGTTTCGCGGGTTGTGCGCACCGATGGCGGTGAACACGGTGGCTACGAGGGCGAGTACGCCGTATCCGACGGCGATCTGCGGGAGCGAGAAGATGGTGGAGAGTTGGCCGGCGATGAGGGCGGGGATCGTCGCGCCGCTGTAGCTCAGGAGGTAGATGACGCTGAAGATCGGTGCCCGGTCGGCCAGGGTGTTGCCCTGCAGGAGCCCGCGGGTGGCGGCGCTGAGGGCGATGCCCTGAGAGGCGCCCGCGACGATGGTCGCGGCGATGAACAGCGCCAGCGTGCCGGTCGCGATCGCGGTGACGATGCCGGTCATTCCGATCAGGAAGCCGGTCATGCCGACGCGCTGGGCGGTCGCGGGTGCGAACAGGCCGCCGAGGGGAGCGCCGAGGACGCTCGGACCCATGTAGGCGGCGAACACGAGCCCGATGATGAGCGGGCTGCCGGTGTGCAGTTGATCCTCGACCAGGGCGGGCACGAATGCCTGGTAGAAGGCGCCGGCCGCCCAGGTGGCCAGGAACACCGCCGCCGCGACCGGGAGCAGTCCTCTGACCCGTGCCGGCACGTAGACGCGGGGGCGCAGCGATCGCCGGGCACCGGGCTTGCGGGTCACGGTCTCCGGGCTGAGGGCAAGGAGAGCGACGGACAGGAGCAGGAGGCCGATGACAACCAGGAAGATGAGTTCGCGTGGCCGAGGACCGAACTGGACCAGGGCGCCGGAGGCCGGAGCGCCGACGGCGAGGCCGAGCATGACCGTCTGACTGGAAGCCACCGAGGCCAACCAGGCCGGCCTGGCCGGTGCCGCGTCGACGACGTAGCTGGTGAGGCTGCTACTCGCCAGGCCGGCGCCCAGGCCCATCAGCGACCGGCCGGCGATCAGGATGCCGATGCCGTGCACGTTCACCAGCAGCACACAGCCCAGCAGAATCAGGACCAGGCTGGCGATCGAGGTGGGGCGCCGGCCCAGATGACCGGACAGGCGCCCCAGCACCAACAGCGTGGCGAGAGTGGCGACGGAGTAGGCGACGACGGTCATCGAGATGTCGGCGTTGGTGAACCCTTCCTCCGCCCGGTAGATGTTGAACAGCGGGATGGTCGAGCCCACCGCCACAAACACGGCCGCCAGGGAGAACACCGCGGATATGAAGGCCAGCCGGAGTGTTCTGCCCCGGCCGGTCACGTTGGTCACTGGTGCCGTGTTGAGCATCGAGCTGCGCCTTCCTGTTGTCCTCTGCACGGATGTCGCTTCGCTCGATCGGTGTCAGGCGCCCGGAGCGATCGCACAGGCCGAGACACAGAACCAGGTGCCTTCACGCTTCTGGTACACGTCCGTGTACAGGGGCTTCCTGCTCCGTGCCGTCCGCGATCATGGTGTAGGTGGCGCGGCCGTGGATCAGGGCGACGTCGCCGAGGATGCGGATCCTGGACTCGCGCAGCGCGAGATCCTTGAAGGGCCGGGGCTTGGCGATGTATTCGAGGTACTCCTCGCGGTTACGGGTGACGCCCGGCGTCTGGACGATGAAGTCCTCAGCGAGCAGTTCGCTGAAGCGCTTGGCGTCGCTGGCCTGGTCCGCGTCGTTGTAGTCGACGTTGAGCTGTTCGAGGACCGCAAGGTCTTCGGCCGACTGTTTGATGTCGCTCATGTCTCCTGGCCCTTCTGTCTGATGGTGAACATGTGTGTTCAACGGCTATGCCCATGCCTGGCCGCGAGGACTATATCGTCCTTTGTTAAGAGCGAGCATAGGAGAGCTGCCGGTGCGCTGAGCAGCTATGTTGATCACGGCTTCGGGCGCCCTGTCGAGCATACATGGACTATATCGTCCACCTAAGGTATCGTCTCGGCCGGCCGCGCGCTCAGGCTCGTGGTCCGGTGTGCGGGACACGAGTTTCTCCGATCCCGCGAGATCGATCACTGAAGATGGGAGCGAGCGTTGGCATTTGCTAATCGTGGTTTCTCCGGACACCGGCGTAAGCCGGACGACCGGCTCCCGCCAGGGCAGACTCTGGTGCAAGGGTGGCCTGTCCTGTCCGCAGGTCCCACACCCCAGGTCGACACCGGCACGTGGGAGTTCGTCATCCGCGACGGGAGCGGCACCGAGCACCGCTGGAGCTGGGAACAGCTCCTCGCACTCGGCGTCGAGGACGTCAGGGTCGACATTCACTGCGTCACCCACTGGTCGAAGCTCGACATGCCCTGGCGCGGTGTCAGCCTCGACAAGCTCTTCGAGAACGTCGAGACCGGTTTCGACTACGTGATGGCGCATTCGTACGGTGGATACACCAGCAACGTTCCCCGTGAGGACCTCCTCGATGGCAAGGCGTGGATCGCGATCGAGGCGGACGGAGCGCCGCTCGAACCCGAGCATGGTGGTCCGGCCCGCCTGCTGGTCCCGCACCTCTACTTCTGGAAGAGCGCGAAGTGGATCCGCGGGCTGACGCTGATGCCGTCCAACGAGCCGGGGTTCTGGGAGCAGAACGGCTACCACATCTACGGTGATCCGTGGAAGGAAGAGCGCTACGGGTGAGTGCCCGGCCCTCCCCACCGCTGCGTGTCCTATAGGTCCTCCTATAGATCCTCCTATAGATCCTCCTATAGATCCACGTCTATTGACCGGTCTCCGGCGGCGGCCTACGTTGGGCGAGTCGCCAGAGGCTCGTTGCCACCGTCGCTTCCCCTGTCGCAGATCTGTCGGAGGGCCGACCAGATGATCCGACCCGGACCCGCCTCCGCGCTCGCGTGCATCAGCGTGGTCGCGCTGCTGACCCCGATGACGGCGGGGAGCTCCGCCGGAGCTCATCCCTCCGGTCGGGATTGTCGGGACCACAGCGCGGCGCTGTCGGTGGAGGAGAGTCGCCTCACCTTCACCCTTCCGGACAACGACGACCCGGCGGTGCCGCAGAGCGAACCGTTCGCCCAGCAGATGATCGAGGGGGCCGGCTTCCAGGACTTCACGCCGGCACTGGTGGCGCAACTGTGCCGGGCCGGTTCGCTGGGCGCGGCAGAGAAGATCGTGTCCGCCGACGCCGGCCGGCTCTGGAACATGGCGGTCGATCGCGCTCAGCGGCGGGTGCGGGTCCGGGGCGACCTGCCGTACAGCGACGACCGGCCGCTCTACTGGACCCGGGTCCAGGCGACGGCGGCGATCCGGCAGTGGACGCCCCGGTTCCCGCTCTTCTCGGGGCAACGGCTGGAGCTGATCGAGAAGTTCGACCGGACGTCGCGCGGGATGTCGGATATCGACTTCCCCGGGGGAACCGGTGTCAAGCGGGTCATCGTCAGCGGGTTCGACCCGTACACGCTGGACGGGGGGCCGGCCGGGACGGCCCCGGGCGCGGCCGGCAACAACATTCGGCACGGCAACCCTTCCGGTGCCGCGGCACTGTCCCTGGACGGCACGCACTACCGCACCGCGGACGGCCGGACGGCCTACGTGGAGGCGTACACGCTGCCGGTGAGCTATCCGGAGTTCCGCCGCGGATATCTGGAGGACACCGTCGGGCCGTTCATGCGGCCCGGTCCACGGCAGGTCGACGCCTCGATCACGGTCAGCCAGGCCGTGGACTCGGTGTTCAACCTCGAGCAGTGGAACGCGCGCTACCACGGCGTCTCGGTGGGGAACGACCGGTTCCGGCCCTGCCCGGCGGTCGGCGACGTGCCCCAGCTGGCCGTGAACAATCCCGAGTGCGACATCACGGTGGTGGACCGCTGGGGCGGTCCGTCCACTTTGGACCTGCGTGACCCGCCGCAGTGGACGGCCAGCACCCTGCCGGTCGCCGCGATGATCGCGGCGCGGACCGGCGCGAGCGTGCCGCGTCCACCGGGCGACGCATGGCCCGACGAGTCCGTCGCGTTCGGCGTGGTGTGGCACACGAACTACACCGAGTTCCCCGACTGCACGTCGACCACCCGGGTGACGCGCAACGACCCGCCGCCGGTGCAGTACCCGCCGGTGACGCCGCCGGCCCCGCCCGACCCGCAGTCGTGTTCCTACAGCGGCGGCGGCGGCAACTACCTCTCCAACGAGAGCGCCTACCGCAACACGCTGCTGCGCGACCGGACGGGCCGCACCATTCCGGCCGGCCACATCCACACCCCGGACATGCAGCACTTCGAGACCGACTACCTTCCCAGCGACGCGACGTTCGACGCTTGGCGCCTGGCGATCACGCAGCAGACCCGCAACCTCGTCCACGTCGTCGCCGACGCGGCCTGAGCTTCGGTGTCCGGTCCCGCGGTCAACTGAGGACACTGGTGGTGCCGGGCCGCTCGGCGTGCAGGTCGGCTCGGGCCGTCTCCGGCGCGAACCAGAGAGCCACCAGGGTGATCAGCAGCGCGACCAGAACATAGCCGGACACGGCGAACGCGCTGCCGGTCGCCTGCACCAGCTTGATCGCGATGATCGGCGCGAGGGCCCCGCCGAGGATGCCGGCGATCTGATAGCCCATCGAGGCGCCGGAGTAGCGCAGGCGGGTGCTGAACAGCTCGACGATGAACGCGGCCTGCGGCCCGTACATCGCGGCGTGAGTGGCCAGAGCGACGACGGTGGCCAGCACGATCATCGTACGGTTCATGGTGGCCAGCAGCGGGAAGAACGCGAACGCCCAGGCGGCCGCGGTCGCCGCGCCGATGGCGTACACCGGCCGCCGGCCGACCCGGTCGGACAGCGCGCCGAACGCCGGAATGAGGGCGACCTGGAACGCCGAGCCGATCAGGACCGCCGCCAGTCCGACGCTGCGCGGCAGTCCCAGCGTGCCGGTGACATAGGTGAGCACGTACAGCGAGTACGTGTAGAAGGCCACGTCGGTGCCGATCCGGCCGGCCATCGCGACCAGCAACCCGCGGGGATGGCGGCGCAGTACCTCGGCCAGCGGAGTCTTCGCCTTGACGCCGGACTCCTCCATCTCGGCGAACAACGGCGACTCGCTGATCGTCAGGCGGATCCACAGGCCGACCGCCACCAGGATGCCGGAGAGCAGGAACGGCACCCGCCAGCCCCAGGACAGGAACGCGGCGTCCGACAACAAGCCGTTGAGTATCCAGAGCACGGCCGCGGCGAGCAGGTTCCCGGCCGGCACGCCGACCTGGGGCCAGCTGGCGTTGAGGCCACGCCGCTCCGCGCCGCCGTGCTCCACCGCCATGATCACGGCGCCGCCCCATTCCCCGCCCAGTCCCAGGCCCTGAACGAAGCGCAACACCACCAACAGAACCGGCGCGGCCACCCCGATCGCGGCGTAGGTGGGCACCAGCCCGATCGCGAACGTGGCCGCTCCCATCAGCAGCAGGGTGACCACCAGGACGTTACGGCGGCCGATCCGGTCACCGAAGTGACCGAAGATCATCCCACCCACCGGGCGAGCGACGAACCCCACGGCGTACGTGGCGAAGGCCAGCAGGGTGCCGGTCAGCGACTCGAAGTGCGGGAAGAACAGCTTGCCGAACACGAGCGCCGCGGCCGAGCCGTACAGGAAGAAGTCGTACCACTCCAAAGAGGTCCCGATCAGACTCGCGATGATCACCCGGCGGGGTGAGGACCGGGGGGACGGGTGCTCGGCTGCCGACATGGCCACCTCCAGCGAGGACCCGGCGGGCCGCGACGCGCCGCGGCCCGCTGTGGGCATGGAGTACCCGTTCGGTCGATCCGTACGCCGATGTCGCCGGAAGCGACCGGCTGCCGACCGCGTCGAAGCTAGGTGCGCGGAAGCGGGTGGACGCTGTCCGCGTCGCCGACCGGAGCGGGTGGCTCGGCGCCGATTGCCGCCGGCACGAGGACGGTCAGCTCGAATCGGCTTCCGGTGGGTCGCGCGACGAGGCGGCCGCCCATCGCCGCGACCCGGGCGGTGAGATTGCGCAGACCTTGTCCGCCGTCGGGCCGGCGCGTGCGGACGTTCGAAGTGTTCTCGACGCCGTCGTTGGTGACCGTCAGCCGCATTCCCTCCGCGTCCGTGCTCAGACGGATCTCGCAGCGAGTAGCCCGCGCGTGGCGCAACACGTTGGTGACCGCCTCGCGCAGCACTGTGGCCGCCACCGCGCCGGTCTGCCGCGGCAGGACCCGGACGTCCTCATCCACCGCCTGGATCTCGACGTCGACACCGGTCGAGGCCAGCAGTTCACGAGCGGCCGCCAATTCGCGGAGCAGCGACAGGTCCGGGCCGCCGGAGGTGACCTTCCGTACGTCGGAGCCGGTCCGCGCCGCCAGCTCGATCAGGGCGTCGATCTCGGAACGGGCACGGGCGTCATCGAGACCGATCAGGCGGCCGGCCAGATCGCATTTGAGCGCCACCGCGGCAAGTCCGAGGCCGAGCAGATCGTGGCTGTCCTGGGCGACCCGCAGCCGTTCCCGGTCGGCGGCGGCGTCGGCCAGGTTCCGGCGGGTCGTCTCCACCTCCTCGGCGAGGTCGGTCAGGCGGGACAGCCCGTACACGGCCAGACCGGTCGGCGCGGCCACCGCGGTGATGTAGACCGAGCCGGCAAGGTCGGCCGGGTACAGCAGCAGCCAATGGACCCCCACGCTCGCCGCGACGACGGTGAAGGTCAGCCATGCCCACCAGCCGGCCAGCAGGAGCAGCGCTGATCCCGCCGGGAAGGCCGCCATTCCGATCGCGGAGACCCGCGCATCGCCCAGCGTGGCCGCGACCAGGACGACCAGGAGCAACATCTGGAGGGTCAGCGTCCATTGCCAGGCGCGGGGACGGGCGTCCGCCCGGCCCCCGAGGGAGTGATACAGCTGCAGCAGCACGATCGCGACCACGGCGATCACACCGACCGACCGGGCGCCCGCGGTGACAGCGGCGTCGACGACGATCGCCACGTGGTGCCCGCCGAGCGCGACGAGGTCCGCCACCAGCACCAGAAGGGCCAGCCGCGGCGCCACGGTGCGGCCCCGGAAGCGCGGCGGGGACCGGCCGATGTCCCGCCGTTCCTCGGCGACCACCTGCCGCACCTGTTCAGCGGCCTGCCGTACCACCCGGGCCGCCTCGGCAAGGCGCGCACGGGCCTGTCCGGCAGCGGCGGACACCTCGTCGCGGGCCGACGCGGCGCGGGTGGTGACCGACTCCAGGCGATCGCCGATCGCCGCGCGGAGGCGGACCCCGGCTCGTAGTCGCTCCTGGGCGACAGCCAGGTCCATGAGTTCGGTCCGGGCCGTGCCCAGGTTGACGACGAGGTCGGACAACCGGACCAGCCCGTAGAGCGGCAGGCCCATATCCAGCGGCACGACGAAGACGAACGAATAGAACTGCAGTCCGCCGGTCGGATAGACGCCGAACACCCCGATGCGCAGAACCGCCTCGCCCGCGACGACGGCGGCGAACAGCGGCCACGACACCCGCGCCGGCAGCGTCAGCAACAGCAGGCCGCCGAGCAGGCCGGACAGGCCCAGGGCCCACTTCTGGCCGAACAGGACGAACGGCAGACAGGTCAAAACCGCCTGAACGCTCAGCAGCCACCACACGTGCCGGGCCCAGATCGCCCGGCCCCACGGAACGGTGTACAGCAGTGGCAGCACGAACAAGGCCACGACCATGGCCGCGCCGGCGTTACCGATGCCCAGTTCGTACGCGACGCCGACCCTGGGCGGAAGCATCAGGCACAGGAATGCCACCGGGAACGCCCAGGCAAACCGTGCCGCCACCGCCACGCGCCCATCATCGTTGTCCGCGACATTCACGGCAACCAGGTGAGCGAGCGGCAGCTACGGCGCGCGGGAGCTCGTGCCCGGAGTGTGCCTGGCTGGTCAGGGACCGGCCAGGCACACAACCGCAGTGATCAGTAGATGGTCACGCCGTAGGCGTTGGCCGCTTCGCGGACGGGCTGGAAGTATGTGATGCCGCCGGTCGTGCAGTCGCCGCTGCCGCCGGAGGTGAGGCCGAGAGCCTTGCTGCCGTCGTAGAGCGGGCCACCCGAGTCGCCGTGCTCGGCGCAGACGTTCGTCTGGATCAGGCCGCTGACGGTTCCGCCCGGGCTCCCGCTGTAGCGGACCGTGGCGTTGAGCGCGGTCACGGTGCCGCTGTGGGTGCCGCTGGTCGAGCCGGTGCGGGTGACCCGCTCACCGACGACCGGGTCCGCCACGGTGAAGCCGCCCGGGTGGCTCAGCGAGGTGTTGGAGTAGCGGACCAGCGCGTAGTCGTTGCCCGGGAAGCTGTAGGAGACGTTCGAGCCGATCAGCGTGGTGTGGCTGGAGTTGCTGTACCACGTGCTGGCCACAGCGCCGCAGTGCCCGGCGGTCAGGAAGTAGTAGGTGCTGCCACTGACCACGTTGAAGCCGAGCGAGCAGCGGTACTGGCCGCCGTAGATGGCGGCGCCGGCGGACAGCAGCGGCGTGAACACGCCGGCCGTGCGGTCGATGCGGACGGCGCCCGCGTCGGTGCCCGCGGCGCGCCGGAGCTTCGCGATCTCGGCGTTCGAGACGCTGCTGTCGGCGGTGACGACCACGCGGTGGGAGACGGCGTCGGTGTACCACGAGATGCCGTCGACGCCGGACTGTTGTACCGCGCTGGTGGCGGCGGCGAGTGAACTGGCGCTGTACGCCTGCGGTGCCGCGTTCGCGACCGTCGGCAGGAAGAACAGGCTGAGGGCGGTGGCGCCGATGCCGGCGAGTAGCCGACCGAGCCCGCCGCGCATGTGGATGGGGATGGTCCTCACTGGCTCCTCCTCGGGAGTCGACGGGGCCGGGGGTGGGTCCCGTCCACGAAACCAGTGGGCCCGCAAGGGCCCGTGTCTGACCACCAAGTATCTAAAGCCATCGATCGAACCGCAACCGCTTCGGCCCCGGACGTGTCGACTTGGCATAGGCGCAGATCGCCCGCTACCCGCGCGGTCCGGCGAGACGCTCGCGGCCGGCGGGGTGGTCGTACCCCGCGTGGCCGGGGCCCGTCGCCGTCGATCCGTGGGAAACCGGGCTACTGCGTTATCCCCACCAACGCAGTTGTCCGGATTCGACAATCATCGGTTCGAAACAGAACTGACACCGCCCTCTAATTGAGCTGTTCGCCGCTCTGTCCAGCCCCCGGACGTAGAAAAGAATGTCTGACAGGGATGCGCCACAACTTAGGCACTCGTGGTTCGCTTCGGGCTCGGCAAGGATCTCCAGAACTTCCGCCAGTCCGACATCGGCAATTTCGTATCTCGGTATGTATAAGAGGTCTTCGACGTTGGTGAATTCGATGATCTTTCGGGCTCCGTCCGGCGGCAATCGTCGAGGCCGGGGGGATCTGCCTAGCATGACATCGGGTTGCACGCGGCTGGAGCGTGAATCCCGTATGACCTGGTTCACGAGCTCAGTGAGGTCATGAGAAAACTTGACCTGAGAAGACCTCGAGAACACTCCCTTTCTGAATGAAATCAGGCCGCGAGCCGCTCGAAGGTTCACCAGCTGCCGATCGTATGCGGATATTCGGGGCACCATCGGCTGGAGGCCCTTCGGGGTGTTTTGAAACAGGTAGAAGCCCAGCAGTGGAGTCATATCGGGGCCGAGCCCTGTGTGAATGGGCAGGTCCCGCAGTAAGCGACTGAAATATGGGAGGTCGGAGGCGGCGCAGAGCAGTAGAGTGCTCTTCAATTTGTCCAACCTGCGTAAGTACACGATCTCGCGCAGCAGCCCCGGCCCAGTGACAGGCTCCTTGACCGGTGACGAATAGAAGTCCTCGAAGTCGCCCGCTTTCGGTGCTCGCAAAGAAGGGAACTTTCTTCGCTTGGGCGCCATGTAGAGGAGGACGCAGCTCGCCTTGCTTATCTGCAGGTTCACTTCACGACGCCACTGATCGTCGCTGCACACTATGTATTCGATATGCTGGTGGATCGTGTTGTCATCGCTGACGTGAGCGCGCGTCCATTGCCGCAAACGAGCCTCGTCCTCTGCCGGTCCCACGATAACGAGCTTGCCTGGATTCGCCACTGCCAGAGCGAGGCTGACCACTAGCCGGTGATCAGGCCGACTCCGGAAAGTTCTCAGGTAGAGAATGCGATTCTGCTGCTTTGCGGCCATGGGATGTTCGGTCTCTTCCGGGTCCGGCCTGTTATGCAAGGCGACTTGTTACTCGCGCGGTGGTCGCATGTACTGCGGACTGTCCAGCAGTACGCCTCCGACGAGCACCTTCGGGTGGGTCCGCAGCAGCTCGGGTAGAACGTCGGTGCCGAAGCGGGCGAGGTCGTAGAGGCACAGCAGCATCTGTGGATAGCGTGGGGCGAGATGGTTCACCTCGGCCTCGTAGTCGAAGAGCCGGTCGGTGCCGGCCGGATGCGAGACGGCCCAGCCCATGTCGCCGGCGGCGCGGACCCGGTCGTATCCGTCGGGTGAGTTGACCGCGGAGTCCAGGGTTTGGTCGAGGTAGTCGATCACCTCGGCGGGGCGGAACGCGCCGGACGACAGGTAGACGTCGGTCGAGCGGCGCACTTCGAGCTGGCATGGTGCGGTGTCGTCGTCGGTGGGGGAGCCGTGGTCGAGCAGGCAGAGACACTTGTCGCCGGCGCGGAGCCCGGCACCGATGAAGGCTTGCACAGTGGCCTGTAACTCGGCGGGCCCGGTGATGAGCGCACAGGCGTGGTCGCCTGGTCGCAGGCCCGGGTCAGGTAGCCCGGCCTGGTGGCGCGGTTGGGGGCCGAGTGTGCGGTCGGTGTCCAATATCGCCAGCACCTGAGCCGGCAGGCCGATCGGGTTGACGACGCGGAATCGGCAGCCGTATGCGACGGCGAGCTGGGCGGTTGCCAGAAGAATATCGACGACGGCCGAATCGATGAGGGTGACCAGGCCGAGGTCAAGTTCGACCGCCCGCAGGCCGCTGGTGACGGCGGTGCGTAGCTTCGCGGTCAGGTCCGCGCGGTCGGCGGCGTCGAACTCGCCGACCGCCAGCAGTCTCAACGTGTTGTCGCGGGGGGCACCGTCGAGAGCGCCGATCCATCCGCGTCGTTCATGGTCCGCGACCATGCTCTGTCCCCGCCCTGTTTCCTTCACCCTGCGCAACGATTCGCCGTTACAGTCTGGAATGGTCGGGCAGCGGTGTCCACAGGTGGCACTACCAATTTGCAGGTGTTTTTATATGGCCTGACCTGCGCCGTCGGGTGTCCGGGCGCCTGATTCGACGGCGATCGAGTAGGTGCGCCGCCGGCTGACGGCGATGCTGATGCTGACCGCATTCCTCCGGCCGAGGGCCCGGTTTAGCGCGGCGCCGACGTGGTAGGCGACGGCATGGCGGCTGCGACGCAATTGGCGCTCGACATCAACCAGGTCCGCGCCACCGGTGGTGTGATGGTCCGGCTGGATCGGCTGTGGAAGCCGATCAGCCGGGTGGTGTCGTTCGACAGGGGCTGGCTCGGCCTGCTCGACTCCGGCCGCAAGCTCTTCTTCACCGTCGCCGAAGTCGGGCATGACGTGGCCGCGCGGCGGTATCTGGAGTCGGACGACTTCTACGGCGAGGTCCTGGCGACCGACCTGCTGGACCGGCGCGGTCCGGTCGATCTGAAGAATGGGATCGCCCTGCCCCTGATCGCTCGCGACGGGCGCCGACTTGGCCTGTTGATCCTGCGCGCCGGCGGGCGGGCCGAGTGGGGCGACCCGGCTCGGGCCGCGCTCGAGCAGGTTGCCCCGGTGCTGGCCGACCTGGTCGACCCGATGACCACGATCGCCGGGCTGACCGTGCTCGCGCCGGGCGCCTGCGCGGCGGCCGTGGTCGACCGGGAAGGCCGGACCGGCCCGGTGCCCGGACTGCCGGCCCACCCGGCGCTTCGCGATCGGTCCGCGCTGGTGCGAGTGGCGCAGGACGTACTGCTGAATCGACGCATGCCCGCCGTGTTCCTGAGCCCCTCGGGGGACGACTATCTGCAGATCACCGCGATCGCCACCCCCCGGCAGCCACCGCGCTCGCTGGCGGCGCTGGTTCTGGTTTCCCGGCCGGACAATCTCTGCGGGCTCACTCGCCGCGAACTCGAGGTGCTCGGTTTCCTGATCGAGGGGTCGAGCAACCCGCACATCGCCGCTGAACTGTTCATCACCGAACGCACGGTGGCCGCGCATCTCGACCACATCCGGGCCAAGCTCAGGGCCGGGAGCCGGACCGTGGCGGCGGTTCAGGCGCTGCGGCAGGGGCTTTACATCCCGCCCGAGCTGGCCGCTCTTGCCGACAGCAGGGCATGGCGGCCGGCCGGCCCGTCGGGACGGGCGCGGCCGGATCCTCATCCTGACCCGATGCGCCCGAAGATCGCCGGCGAGGTGGCCCGCGGATGCGGACCACGCTGCTAGGTGACGAACAAGCCCAGCGGGACGGCGTACTCGTGCAGCGAAGCCATCAGATGAGCCACCGGCATCAGCGGCGGCACGGGCCAGGGTGGGTCGGTCATGCTGGACAAGACCCTTCCGGCATGCCCGGTGGGCAACGGCAGCAGCGGATAGCGATTCAGGCCCACCCGGTCCGCGCTTCCGTCGACTGGACCGAACCGAGCCAGCGAATGCCACTGTGCGAGCGTCGCGTAACCGTCGAAGGCCACACCGGGAGGGTCGGGCAGCACGGTGACATCGGCGAATCGGCTGCTGGCGGCCAGCCACCATTCGGCCGCATCGACCGCCGGACGGGCGGGAGACTCGCACCAGTAGGGCACCATGCCACCGGCCAGGACGCGCCACGGATCCAGCAGTCGCCCCGTCTCGACGACGCAGCGCGGCGCGGCTGCCCCGGCCGTGGCCAGCCAAGACCGGTAGGAGTCGGCCACGAACGCGCTGAGCGCATCAGGGCCCGGATAGAGCACGTGGTGGACGGGTCGCCCGGTGTTGGTGCCGAGTCGTCGCACCGCGGCGTCCAGGCCGGGCTCGCCCGCCGTCTCCGCGTACGCCGGCGGCAGGTCGGGCGGTGGCTGACCCCAGTTCCGGGCCCCCAGCTCATGCATCAACCGTCGGAACGACGGGTCTCCCATGGCGTAGCCGGCTGATGCGGTGCCACTGACCGGGCTGCCGATCTGAAACGTGTAACCGGGACCGTCGCCGCTGACGGGCCAGGTTCGCGCGTCGCGGATGACGATGATGTGGCCGCCGGTAGCGATCCGTGATCGCAGGAAGGTCCGGTACGCCGCGGGCAGTTGGCGCCATCGCAGATGCAGCGCGACGGTGGTGCCGCACAGGCTGCCGCGCCGCACCGGGTCGTGCACCTGACGTACGGTCACGCCCGGTTGCGCCGCCAGCAGGGGCCGCGCGATCGCGGCACCCCACTGCATCGCGTCCTCCCAGCGGCCGATCGAGCCGCACGGCCAGGCCACGGTCACCGGGAAGGCGGCTGGGAGCCACGCGGCGCCGAGCGCGGCGGCCATGTGTACCGCGGCGCCGTGCGGCGAGCCGACCACCGCCGCGGGATAGAGCGGCTCGCGGTAGTGGTCGATGATCCATCGGGCCACCGCCTCGGCATCGATGCGTACGGCCGCCTCGACCGGCACCGCCTGGGCCTGGGCCTGCAACGCCAGAGCCGGCCGGCGCTGGTCTTCGCTCAACAATGGACGGCGGCCCAGAACCGGCACGCCATCCAGATCGCGCCCGTCTCGCCCCTCGGTCGCCCGCGCGGCCAGTTCCAGCAACGTACGTTCCAGGCCGTCCGCACAGACCACCTGATCGACCGGCGGTGCCGGACCGGGCCGGATAGGAATATCGCTCAGCGCCACAGCGCCGGCTACCCCTGGTCGCAGTCGATAAACAACACTCAGCGGTCGCTGGATGCTGCCTCGGAGATGCCTGAGCCCGGTGCGGCCTGATGACCGAGCTGAAGCCGGTTACCGGCGGGAACCGGCATCCCGATCGCGGCGAAGGCAGCCGCCGCGTACCGTCCGATGCCGGTCACCACCACCGTGGTTCCGCTGAGCCCGGCCGCCATGCCCAGGTCACGCAGCACCGCGGCGCCGGCCACGTCGAGCAGGGCGGTGCCGCTGAGGTCGACCAGCATCCGGCGGGCCTGGGCCCGGGCCAGCCCGGCGTGCAGCCCGACCCGGAAGCGAGTGATCACGGCCCGGTCGACCTCCCCGCTCACCACAACGGTCACGGTGCCGTCGTGCTCCGCTGTCCAGAGCCGCAGCATCCCGTCGTCCGGCGCGTGAGGATGTTCATCCCAGAGCGGCACGGTGTCCGTCAGCAGACCGGTTCGCAGCCAGGTCAGCGACCGGGTGAGCAGGCGGGAGACGTGCATCTGGGAGACGCCGACGATCTCGGCGATCTGCGCCTGGGTCAGGTCACCGTGAAACCGGAGCGCGAGGATACGTTGAACCGGCTCCGGCAGCCGGCGCACGAGTTGGTCCACGGTGACCATGTCGGGCACGGTGTCGACCGTGTTGTCGGAGTCGGCCAGCAGGTCGCCCAGCACCTTCGTCTGATCGCCGTTGGTGGGCGTGCTCAGCGGTAGCGCGGTGTGCGCGCCGAGGCACAACTGGGCCCGCTGCACGTCCGCCTCGCTGACCTGCAGGTCGGCGGCCACCTCGGCGGACGTCGGCCGGCGAGTCAGCCGCAGGGTCAGCAGGCCCTCC
The DNA here is from genome assembly GCF_040682075.1 of Actinoplanes sp. NPDC051411. NCBI lineage: Bacteria > Bacillati > Actinomycetota > Actinomycetes > Micromonosporales > Micromonosporaceae > Actinoplanes > Actinoplanes sp. NPDC051411. The sequence goes on from NZ_JBFBAD010000019.1 coordinate 81,013, forward strand.
GCGCGCGACACGGCCAGGCTCAGCTCCTGCAACCGCCGGGTCACGTGAACGCTCCACGTGCTGTCCCGGAAGTATTTCTTGATCTCGCCACGGATGGTGGCCACCGCGAAGGCGGTGAACGAGCCGGCGTCCGGGTCGTACCGGTCGACGGCGGCGATCAGCGCGAGCCGCGCCACCTGCCGCAGGTCGTCCATCGGCTCGGCGCGCTCGCGGTAGCGACTGGCCAGACGGTCGGCGAACGGCAGCAGCCGGCGGATCAGATCCTCACGTAACCGGCGGCGGTCCGCGATCGTGGCGGCATGCCAGGCCCGGGCGTAGTCAGCCGCTACGACGTCGAGGTCGACGGTGCCGGATCTACTCGGGCCAACAAAAGAAGCGTGCATGGCAACCCCCGAACGTCGCCGAAGGATGTTGACGCGTCGGCGAGATGGCAGATGCGTCCGGCCGCGTCGCGACTGCGAGCCGATCCACTGACGTCGGCCACCACTCTTACCCCCATTCGGCAGCTCAACACCGGTTCTTTCATCCGATCAGCTGATCGTGGGAAAGACGGGCCCCTTATTGACGGACCGTGTCCAAACCACTTCGGAGCGAGATTGCCGGACACCTCGGCCCGCGGGCTACCGCGGCGTGTCCCAGCGTCGCATCGACGTATCTCTACACCCGGCCGGTGATTTGCCGGCCCGGCGTCTGGGCAGAATAGGGAATCGATCCCACGAGTTCGGTTGGAGAGTCCGCCCCGTGCCGTCCACCCCCCTGCGTTGGCGAGTTCGCGTAGAGCCTGCCGATACGGTCGTCACGCTGACCGGCGACCTGATCGCAGCCGATGCCGGAGGGCTCTACCGGACAGTGGAGGACTGTCTCGGCCGGCGCCCGGCCGCGCTGATCGTCGAGCTGTCCGGCGCGACCGTGCTCGACGACCTGGTTCTGCGGGAGATCGAACGGCGGGCGGCGCGCTGGCCCGGCACGCCGGTAGTGTTCATCGGCGGCGGCCGGCACGGCTTCGACACCGTCGAGCAGGCGCGCTGCGCCCTGCCCGCCGGTCCTTCACACATCAGTGAACAGCTTCTGCCTTCCTGGGACGAGGCCCGACACGCTCGTGACATCACGACCGAGGCGTGCCTTCGCTGGCGGCTGCCCCACCTGGCCGGTCCGGCGGCGCTGGTGGCCAGCGAGCTCGTGATCAACGCCGTCGACCATGCCCGAACGATGATGACACTGCATGTGAAACGCGATGCCCGCCACCTGTATGTCGCCGTCGAGGACGGCTCGCCGGCCGAACCGGGAATGGCCCGCGGCCGCGGTCTCATGTTGGTCGATTCGATGTCGGAGTTTTGGGGGAGCACCACCCACCCGGGCGGCAAAGTGGTCTGGGCCGCGCTCGCCGTCACACCGGACTCGGATCAGCGGTCCGACTGAGCCGGCTCCGGGCCGCCGCCGGAATGATCAATCCCACCACCCGGATCAGTCCTGGTCGTCCGGGCGTCGCTTGCCCTGCCGGTCGCGGATGTCACTGTCCCGGTCGGTGACCTGGGCGTCCCAGGACGCCCCGTCCGGCTGGTCGGCGGCGTCCTCCTCGCGGATGTCGTCGGGCTCGGGGACGCGTACGCCCCGGGCGCCGGACCTCTCGTCCGGCTGATGTTGTTCTGCCGCCTGGGAGCCGGACGCGCCGCCGGGAACCGGCGCGTCCGAGGTGTCGGGGCCGCCCGCCGGCTGCAGTACGTCGCCCAGGGTCTGCCTCGGCTTCGCGTCGCCCGTGCGCAGCTCGCGCCCGAGGTCGGACACCCGCTCGCCGTATTTCGCGTCGAAGGCCGGGCGCTCGGAGCGGATGCGGGGCATGTGGTCGAAGTTGCGCAGCGGTGGTGGGCAACTGGTGGCCCACTCCAGGGAGTTGCCGTAGCCCCAGGGGTCGTCGACGGTGACGAGTTCGCCGATGCGGTAGGACTTCCAGACGTTGTAGAGGAACGGCAGTGTCGAGGCGCCGAGGATGAAGGCGCCGATGGTGGAGACGGTGTTGAGGGTCGTGAAGCCGTCGGTCGGCAGGTAGTCGGCGTAGCGGCGGGCCATGCCCCGGGTGCCGAGCCAGTGCTGCACGAGGAAGGTGGTGTGGAAGCCGATGAAGGTCAGCCAGAAGTGGACTTTGCCGAGGCGGTCGTCGAGCATCCGGCCGGTCATCTTGGGGAACCAGAAGTAGAGGCCGGAGAAGACCGCGAACACGATGGTGCCGAAGAGCACGTAGTGGAAGTGGGCGACGACGAAGTAGGTGTCGTGCACGTGGAAGTCGACCGGTGGGCTGGCCAGCAGCACGCCGGTGAGCCCGCCGAGCAGGAAGGTCACCATGAAGCCGACCGCGAACAGCATCGGCGTGTTCAGGGTGACCTGACCGCGCCACATGGTGCCGATCCAGGTGAAGAACTTGAGCCCGGTCGGCACGGCGATCAGGTAGCTGAGGAAGCTGAAGAACGGCAGGAGCACCTGGCCGGTGGCGAACATGTGGTGGGCCCAGACGCTCATCGAGAGCATCGCGATGGCGATGGTGGCGCCGACCAGGCCCCGGTAGCCGAAGACCGGCTTGCGGCTCATCACCGGGATGACCTCGGTGATGATGCCGAAGAACGGCAGGGCGACGATGTAGACCTCGGGGTGCCCGAAGAACCAGAACAGGTGCTGCCAGAGCAGCGGGCCGCCGGTGGCGGGGTCGAAGACGTGTGCGCCGAGGATGCGGTCGGCGCCCAGGGCCAGCAGGGCCGCCGCCAGGAACGGGAAGACCAGGATCACCAGCAGGCTGGTGACCAGGATGTTCCAGGTGAAGATCGGCATCCGCATCATGGTCATGCCGGGGGCACGCAGGGTCAGGATCGTGGTGATGATGTTGACGCCGCCGAGGATGGTGCCGAGGCCGGAGATGGCCAGGCCGACGACCCACATGTTGCCGCCGACGCCGGGGGAGTGGCTGCTGTCGCTCAGCGGGGTGTACGCCGTCCAGCCGAAGTCGGCCGCACCGCCGGGGGTCAGGAAGGCTCCGACGGCGATCAGGCCGCCGAACAGATAGAGCCAGTAGGCGAAGGCGTTGAGACGGGGGAACGCGACGTCGGGAGCGCCGATCTGCAGCGGGACGATGTAGTTGGCGAAGGCGAACACGATCGGGGTCGCGAACAACAGCAGCATGATCGTGCCGTGCATGGTGAAGAGCTGGTTGTACTGCTCGGGCGAGAGGAACTGCATGCCGGGGCGGGCCAGCTCGGCCCGCATGAGCAGCGCCATGAATCCGCCGACCAGGAAGAATCCGAAGGCGGTGGTCATGTACATCAGACCGATCTGCTTCGCGTCGGTGGTGCGCAGGATCCGGGCGATGGCCGAGCCGCGTACCTGCCGGCGCAGCGGGCCGGGATAGCCCGGGTGGCTGCCGGTACGGATGATGATCGGATCGGCGTCGGTGGCCATGGCGCACCCTCTTCGGTCTCGGCCGTCGATAGGAATGCGCCGCCTACCCGACGGGATGGGTCCTAAACCGACCGGCGAGCCCAACTTCGAACGGCGGCAGGTGTGTCCGTGCTCCGGCGGGGTATGCGATCGACTCGAACCGATCGCCGGGAGTCGATATGTACGATTCGAGCACCGTTCGACCGTCAGCGCCGCGGCGGCGCCCGTGGCTCCGGCTGTTCCTGACCGGGCTGGTGCTGTGGCTGCTGACCGTGATCGTCACCTTCGTGACCGGCAACCCGAACCTGGTGCCGACGCTGGTGCTTCTCGGCAGCTTCCTGGTGCCGGTGACCTTCGTGGTCTGGGCGTTCGGCCGGCGGCACAGCGGAGAGGTCACCGCTGAGCTGCTGTTCACCACGTTCGTCACCGGCGGCGTCCTGGGTGTGCTCGCGGCCTCCCTTCTGGAGACCTATCTGCTGCACCCGTCGCCCGGCCTCTTCTTCGGCGTGGGCCTGATCGAGGAGGCGGCCAAGCTGGCGGTTCTCGCCTTCCTGACCCGCCGGCTGCAGCACAAGTACGCCACCGACGGCCTCATCCTGGGCGCCTCGGTCGGTTTCGGGTTCGCCGCCTTCGAGTCCGCCGGGTACGCCTTCACCGCCCTGTTCACCGAGCAGGGCCTGTCGCTGATGCAGCTGGTGCAGACGGAACTGCTGCGTGGTCTGCTCGCGCCGGTCGGGCACGGACTGTGGACGGCGATTCTCGGCGGCATTCTGTTCTCCGCCAGTGGCCGTGCCCATTTCGCTTTCACCCGGCGGCTGGTGCTGGCGTATGTCGGTGTCTCGGTGCTGCATGCATTGTGGGACGGCATGCACAGCATCGCTCTGCTGGTGACGCTGGTCCTGACCGGCACGCCCTACCAGTTCGGGCTGCTCGAACGCGGCTACGAACCGCAGCCGACGGGGACTCAGGCCGATCTGTTCACGGTGCTGTCGTGGGGCGGGCTGATCGTCGTCTCCCTGATCGGCATCGCCTGGCTGGTCGCCGTCCGCCGCCGCGCCGACCAGGAGGCGCGGGCCGTCCTGTGGCGCATCCCGATCTGACGCGGCGGCGCTTCAGCCGGCGGCGCTGGCGGCGTCCGCGTAGCGCAGGACCGCGCCGATGCCGTGCTCCAGTGGCTCTTCCTCGGGGCCGATCAGGACGAGGTTCGCTCCGGTGCCCGCGATCGCGCGCACCAGGGCGGCGTCGGCGCGCACCTTCTGCGGGTCGGAGACGCCGGCCTCGCGCAGCGGGTGGTCGTCGACCGAGATCAGCGTCGGGTCGTCCGGGGCGATCCACAGCGTGTCGGTGGAGGACGGGTCGTCGACCAGCAGGACGGTGTCGACCTGACCTCGCTGGAGCCGGGTGACCACGTCGGTCAGTCCGCGGGCGGCCGTGCCGTCGCCCTGCTGGGCCCGGTAGCGGTCGAGGATCTCACGGGTCTGCCGGTCGGCGACGTCGGCGATCGCCTGGATCGTCACGTCGTCCAGGGCCGCCTCATCGGCGCCGGCGTGGCGTGACCCGGCGTCCGTCTCGACCATGCGCTCCTGCCAGCGCTTCGGCAGCTTTCCGGCGAAATCGTGCACGGCTCGGACGTCACCGCCGACCACGATGACCTCAGCGCCGACCGCCTCCGCGAGGTCCACAGCCGCCGAAGCCACGTCGCCGGCGTTGCGCTTCCAGGACTCCTCGACCGCCTGCAGGTAACGCCGGTGCGACCAGCCGCCGACGTGCACCTTGCGCAGGGGGAAGGTGGCGCTGCCCGTCACCGTCCGGTGCCGGACCAGGCCGCCGACCGAGAGCGCGTCGAGGTCGGCGCCGGTGCGGTCGGCGAGCACCCGCACGTACGGCACGTCGGCGCCGCGCTGTGCGATCAGCGGCATGACGTGCGGCAGTGGTTCCAGGTACGCCTCGTCGGCCGCCGGAGGCGCGGACAGTGCCTCCGCCAGGGCGACGGCGCCTCGCTGAGCGAAGATCGCCAGTCCGTAGCGGCCCGGCTGGTAGGGGTGGTTCCGGATTTCGTCCGCCACCGCGTCGAGGGTGGCGGTGTCGGCGCACCGGCCGGCCAGCCGCTCGCGCAGAGCACGCCAGCGAAGGTCGATCTCGTGGTCGGCGTTCTGCTCGGCCCGGGTGGCGTCGAGATAGACCGACACCCAGGAGCCTGGATGTTCGAACAGCGGGGGTAGGAAGTCGAGGTTCACGGCGGCACCTCCAGTGGACGTCGCGGTAAGTCGATGCGATGTGACCCGCGTACCCGCGAATGGCGGGGACGCACCTGGCGGCCCGAATGTTTGCGGGGCCTCTGATCAGCTCGCCTGGCCGTCGTCCTCATCGCGCCACCCCGACGGCTCGGGGTGGTAGCCGTACGCTGCCGCTCGTACGGTGGCCTCGTCCTCCAGTCCGGAACCGATCGCGCCGCCGATCGTGGCCATGGAGCTGATGATCCACGCCAGGTTGAGGTAGTCGGCCGGCCCGACGCCGTGCCCCAGCCGGCTCGCGAGCAGTGACGGGCTGATCAGTAAAGCGGCGGTCGCCGCGGTGCCGGTGAACAACACGACGTAGGAGATGGTCGTGGCCAGGCCGAGGGTGAGCAGTGTGCCCAGGTTGAACAGCCGAGCCAGGTGCGGGGTGGTGTCCCGGCCCGGCTTCTCCCAGAGGTGGTGCGCCACGATCAGCCAGGTCACCACCGATATCAGGCCGACCAGCATGACGGCACTCAGCCGTACCGGACCAAGCGAGTCGCCCATCTGCCAGATGGTGGTGGTGGCCAGGGCGAACGCGGCCGTGCCGAAGACGCCCACGAGCAGCTTGGACAGCCCGAGCAGCGCCCGGCCGGGACGGTTGGCCAGGACCATGCCGAGTACCAGCCGCAGACCGCCGCGTAGGCGGGAGGCCACCCAGCCGACCTCACCGGCCTCGTCGCCGTCCAGCACCCGATGCACTGCCGCCACCCGGCGTTCGACGTCCGGTTGCGGCGGATGGTCGCCGACGAGCCGTCGCACCAGGGACGGCAGCAGCACGCGGACCGAGCGAAGCTGGCCGAACCCGAGGGCCGGCAGCGATATCAACGCCGCCCGCCGCCGGCTGGAGCAGAGGGCGACAACCGGCCGGCGTTCGAGCTGGAACGGCAGGTCGGTCAGGCAGACCGCCACATCCCAGCCTTCGTCGGAGGCGCGCTGGGCCATGTCGTCGAGCAGGGCCTCGGCGCCGCCGTCCCGGCGCGGCGCCACCTCGCCCCATCCGGTACGCACCTCCCACACCGTGCCCCCGTCGACGTGCTGGGACAGCAGGTCGGCGAGCTCATCGGTGATCCGTTCGGCGATCCGGGCCGGGAAGTCCGGCGGCGTGGCGACGAGGCCGATCACAACCGTCTTCTGAGTCATTCGAACCTATTCACCGGGCCCGATGATCGCCTCGTCGACGCGTCGGGCGAGGGTGATGTCCGCGGCGGTCACCGCGGAGGCCTTGGTGGTCCGTACGGTGAGGACGGCGGTCTGCGGGTCCGGGCGACTGATGTGTGGCCCGCGGCCGGCCTCCTGCTTGATGCGGTCCAGGCGGGCGAGGACCCGGTCGAGCTCGTCGGGCGGAAGTACTACGGTGCGTTCCAGTGCTCGCCGGTCACCGGTCCAGTCGGGAAGTTGATCGAGAGCCTCCCGGAGCTCCTCGTCGTCGAGCGGCGCGCTGTGCCCGCCCGGGCCGACCAGCCCGCCACCCGGCACCGGTGCGCCGACCAGCTCGGCCGCCCCGGCGGGCAGGTCGAGCGCGCCCAGGAGGCCTGGTGTCTGGTCGGCGATCGCCGCGAACACCGCTTCGGCCCGCACCCGGGCCTGCTCGGGCGGGATCCCGGAGCGCCTGGCGACCTCGCCGACGAAATCGTCGTCGGCGACGGGCCCGGACGCGGCGTCCGGTTCGTCCAGCAATTCGGCCGGCATGGCGTCGCGCAGCAGACCCGCGTGCTCCTCGCCGAGCATCCCGGCCAGGACCGTCACGGTTGCCCGGGCGGCGTCCCGGGCTTCGCCGAAGCTCAGAGCGGCCCAGGCCGCGGCCGAGCTGACCAGTTCCCGGTAGCGTAACCGCGGAGCCCCCGGGTCGGTTCCCGGGTCGAGGTCTTGCGGCGCGCGGCTGGGACGTTCGGCAGCCGGTTCCGAGTCGTGCCGCGGGCGCGCTGCCTGCGGCCCGGGCTTGTGCGTTCCCGCGTCCGGCGGGCCTTGCCGGCGGGCGTGTTCGGCGTGCTCTCGTTGTTTCGAACCGCCGAGGCTCACTCCCGCTGCCCCGGCGCTGAGGCCCTGCTCGCGCGCCGCCCGAGCGAGCTGTCGCCGCTTCTGATTGTCACCTTCCATCTCCTTGGCCATACCGGCCGCCTTCCCACCGCGAGGCACAATATGCGTGCCGCGGCCGAACTCCGCCTCAAGTCATGGCTGTCGTCGCGGTACGTCGGATGCCGCGCGTGAGCCGGCGGAGGCGTTGAGTGTTTCGGACGGCGTCACGCCGTATCGCTCGCGGTAGGAGCCCGCGAATCTCCCGAGGTGCGCGAATCCCCAGCGGTGCGCGACGTCCGCCACCGTCGTGTGGTGCGGGTCCGCCTGGCGAAGTTCCTGGTGGGCGCGGTCGAGGCGGACTTGCCGCAGGTAATTGGTGGGCGAGATGCCGACGTATCGCTGGAAGCCGGCCTGAAGTGCCCGTTCGCTTACGCACGTGAGGTCGGCGAGTTTGGCGATGGTGATCGGCTGCTCGGGATGACTGTGCAGAACGTCGATCGCCTGTCGTACCGCGCGGGGCGCCGGGTACGGTCCGCCGGTCGTGGCCAGCCGGTCCCGGTACGGGTGGTCGCTGGCCAGCAGCAGGCCGCGCAGCAGCATCTCCTGGAGGGGTTCGGCGAGGATCGGGTTCTGCGTCAGGCCGCTGTTCCCGCCGAAAGCGTCCGCGGCGAGCACGCGGACCATGTTGGTCCAGGTGCGGCCGGGTCCCTGGGACTGGTCGAGTTGGGGGCCGAGCAGAATCGGGGAGCCGACCTGAGCGTCGAGCATGTGGGCCAGCTGTACTTCCAGGGCCTGGCGATCGATCTTGATGGCCAGTAATCGGCAGTCGCCGGTCCACCGGTGCAGAACCGTGTCGCCGACCGGCTGGAATACCGCCGCGCTGGTGTCGGTGGCCACCCGGGGTTCGTCCCGGCCCTGTTGCCATTCGAGCCGGCCGGAGAGCAGCACGTCGACGTGGTAGGCGCCCAGCTCGTCGAGCCTCAGCTTGAGGTCCGTGCCGAAACGCACGTCCCCGATGGTGACCGGCCCGAGCTTGGTGACTCGCAGCTGGGTGTCGAGGTGCCGGGAGGGTTCCAGCACGTCGACGAAATTGGAGTAGAAATGCCTCCCGAGGACGACCCGGGTCTCATCCAGGTCTGAGCTGCGCAGTGTGACCGCCTCGGTCCCGCCATCGGCGTCGCTGGGGGACAAATGGCATCACCTCGACATCACTCTAGTCGGCATTCGGAGGGTATGGTCGCCATCCAGGTAGGCGGCGGTGACACTGTGCAACGATGTTGCGTACCCACATCGGCGGCGGATACACCCGTGCCGTCCGTGCGCCGGGCCGGAGATATCCGGATCCCGAAGGGCCCATCCGGGTCCCGCAACGAGCTGCCCCACCAGGACGGGTGACCTCTGTACCGGGGCTCAGATACGGTTATGGTGGGCCGATGGCTGGGTCGTGAGGCATACGCGGATCTGGCACCGGTGGCTCATGGCCGGTGCCCTGGCGACGACCGGATATTTCCTGCTGCCTGCCTCGTCGCTCGCGGCGAGGGTCTGCTACAACGTCATCGGCTTGGCCGCCGCGGTCGCCATCCTCGTCGGTGTGCGGCTCTACCGGCCCCAGCGCCCCGGCATGTGGTACTGGTTCGCGGCGGGGCAGATCCTCTCGGTGCTCGGCGATATCACTTACGACTACTACCTGTACGGCTTGGGGCGCGTGCCGTACCCCTCCACCGCCGACGCCTTCTACCTTGCCGCCTACCCGTTCCGCATCATGGGCCTGCTCCTGCTGCCCCGCCTCCGCCGGCGCGACAGGGCCGGTCACCTGATCGACGCCGCCATCGCCGTCATCGGCCTCGGCATGGTGCCGTGGACGTTCATCCTCCACCCGAGCGCGGCGGACCCGTCGACCGCGGCACTGGCTCGAGTGATCAGCACCGTGTATCCCGTGGCCGACCTGTTGTTGTTGGGGATACTGGCCTGGTTGTTCACCAACCCGCGAAGCCGTACTCCCAGCAACAGGCTGCTCAATGCCGCCGCCGCGACGCTCCTGGCCGCGGACACCAGCTACTCCGTGCTGACCTCCTACTTCCATGCCGATCCATTCGTGCTGGACGGGGTATACGTCGCTTCTACTCTGCTTTGGGCAGCGGCCGCCTTGCACCCGTCGATGACGGCGGACCCGGCCGTCATGCGCGACCTGCGCCCTGAGCACAGTGCGGCCCGGTTGTGCGCACCCGCCGCATGCTCACTGCTCGGCCCGGCGCTGCTCCTGACGCCGTACGCGGGGGCCAACACCGTCGACCGCACGGCCATCGCCTGCGGCAGCATCGTCCTTATCCTGCTCACCATCGCCCGGATGGCTCTGATCCTGACGAGCCTGAAATCCAAGTCACGTGACCTGGAAAGGCTGGCCCTGCATGACGAGATGACAGGGCTGCCCAACCGGCGTCGATTCGAGCAGGCGTTGCGCGCGGCACTGGCCGACGGCCCGGCCCGGGTGGCGTTTCTCGGGCTGAACGGTTTCAAGAACGTCAACGACGAACTGGGCCGCCCCATCGGCGACCGCGTGCTCTGTTCGCTCGCCCAACGGCTGGCCCGGGCGGTGCCGCAGGGCGCTCTGCTCGCCCGGATCGGCGGTGACGAGTTCGCCGTCCTGCTGCCCGGCGAAAGCCGGGGACATCTCGGCACGGTGGCCACGCATCTCGCCGCCCAGCTGCGCGAACCGGTCCACCTGGGTGGCCACGATGTGCTGGTAGGCGTCGGAATCGGCCTCGCCGAAGGCGACAGCGACCAGCCGATGGAGCTACTGCGCCGGGCCGAGGCCGCGATGTACGCCGCCAAACACGCCGGCCAGACGTACCGACGGTGGGAACCGGCCATCGACGAACAGTCGGCGGGACACGCCCAGCTCGGCGCCGAGATGCGGAACGGTCTGGACGCCGGGCAGTTCCGGCTGGTCTACCAGCCGATCGTGGCGGTCCCTGAGCAGCGGGTCGTCGCGGTGGAGGCGCTGGTGCGCTGGGATCACCCGCAGCGAGGGATGGTGAGCCCGGCGCGCTTCGTGCCCGTGGCCGAGCAGAACGGCCTCATCATCGAACTCGGCACGTGGATTCTGCGGACGGCCTGCCGGCAAATGGCGAAGTGGCGCGCGGAACTGGGCGGCCGCGCACCCGACAAGGTCAGTGTCAACGTCTCCGCCCGCCAACTCGACCGGCCCGGCTTCGCCGCGACGGTCGCCGACACCCTGGCCGAGACGGGACTTCCTCCGCATTGCCTCGCCGTGGAGGTCACCGAGACCGCCGTTTTCGAGGGCGGCCAGGCTGTGGCGACATTGCACGAACTCCGTGGGCTCGGGGTACAGGTCGCGCTGGACGACTTCGGCACCGGGCATTCGTCACTTGGTCTGCTGCAGACCGTGCCGGTTGACATCCTCAAAGTCGACAAGTCCTTCGTCGACAACATCACCGAGGCCGGCCGGCACAGCGTGATAGCGGAGACGCTCATCCGGATAAGCGCCGCCTTCGGCATTGTGGCGGTCGCCGAAGGTGTCGAAACCGCCGAGCAGGCCGTCGCGCTTCACCAGCTCGGCTACCGGCTGTTGCAGGGCTACCACTTCGGCCGTCCCGTCACCGAACCCGACTTCGACCGGGGACACACTGGTGACGCCGGCGCCGGACGTCGAGCACCGTCCGCATCGGCGGCGTGATCGAATCGCCCGGCACCGTCGTCACCGGCCCGCGAGCGCGGCGCGGCGCGACGCCCGTCGCCACAGGGTGACCAGCCAGGCGAGGCCGATCACAGCGATGATCGCGAGGCCGGCCCACTGCAGCACCGAGAAGAGATCGATCTGTTCCGGAGTGGGTGCGACCAGCCAGCCGTTGGGTGTCGACCGGAACGCCGGAGTTTCGGTGAGGATCAGGGTGAGGAACAGCGCGATGCCGTCCATCGAGTCCCACAGCCCGTGCAGGATCGACACCCCGAGGTAGGCCAACACCAGCCGTGGCGTGAGCCAGGATCCGCGTCGCCACCCGGCGAACAGCACGCCGCCCAGGATGCCCGTCCACAATCCGTGCCCGAACGGTGCGAGCAGCCCGCGGAGTACCTCCGTCTGCACGATCTGCGACACCGACAGCCCGTCCACGGTGAACATGGCGGCGAGCGAGTAGCCGGCGGACTCGAAGGCGGCGAAGCCGAACCCGACCGCTGCGCCGAGGATGATGCCGTCGTGCACGGACCGGGTCCGCAGCCGGCGGGTCAGCAGCATCAACGCACCGAGCTTCGCCGCCTCCTCGATCAGGCCGACCCCGAAGAACAGCCAGGCCGACGGATGCAGCAGGTATCGTTCGAGCACCGAGGCGCCCAGCACCCCGAGCACCCCGCCCGCGACGAAGGTCGAGAAAACGAGGGTCGCGGTCAACTCCCCGCTGTCCCGACGTTCGAAGGCCCAGGCCACGAACGTGACCGGGACGAGAAAACTGCCCAGCAGGATCAGCGTGGGAACCAGGGCGAGGCTGCCGGTGAGCAACACGACCACGACGGTCGCGACCCAGAGGGCCAGCCCGCCCAGAAAAGTGCGCGGCCACCGCCGGGTCCCGACGGCACTGTTCTCGGCGGGGGTGGCGAGATGCATGGTGTCAGGACTCCCGGACCGAGATCTGCCGTGGCTGATTCTTGGTGGCCTTGCCCAGCCGTACGGTGAGCACACCGTTGTGCAGATCGGCGTCGACCTGGTCCGGATCGATCTCGCCGGGCAGCGTCACCACGTACTGGAACTGGCCGGTCCGCCGGGTCCGCCGGCGCAGCACGCCGGTGCGCTCCTTCTGCTTGATCTCGCCGCTGATGCGCACCTCGTTCTGGCGCAGCTCGATGTTCACGTCTTCGCGGCGCACACCGGGCACCTCCAGCTCGAGGATGTACGCGTCGTCTTCCTCCTCGATGTCGGCGGCCGGAGCCCACACGGGTGCGCCGTCGGCCGACTGGGGCTGCTGGAAGATGTTGCCGAAGATTTCCGCCATCTGCTCCTGGAGGCTTTGGAATTCGGTGAACGGGTCGGTGCGGCGGGCGGGCGCTCCGGCCGTACCGCGGTAGCGCGCAGGGGTGGTGGTCACGTTGGCCGTCCTCTCGATAGCGGGCAGCGCTGCGCTGCCACGTCCGGACGATGGCGGCCGACCGGGTGAGGTGGCCTCACCCGGTCGGGGCGATTCAGGCGCTCAGACGGCAGCGTGCACGGCGTCGCGGGAGCTGTCGGCGATCCCCGGCAGCTCCTGTGGTGTCACCTCGGCCGGTTCGTGGTCCACCCCGGCGGCTTGCTCGGCCGCCCGTGCCGCCCGGCCCAGCGCCCGCCGTTCGTCGCCGGGGACAGCCGCGCGCAGCCGGGGAAGCTCGTAGCGCCGCTCGTCGTGCCCGTGCCCGACGACGAGACGGCGCAGCGCGTCGATCCGGGTCTCGGGGCGCCCGGCCGCGTCGGCGCGGACCGCGTCCTCGAGCGCCTCATTGAGCTCGCCTTCCTCGTCGAGCAGGTGCTCGGCGAGATGCCCGTCCGGGTCCAGGTGTCCCATCAGCGGATGAGCCAGCTCGGCCGCGATGACCTCGTGTGCGGTGATCAGCCGGGCGAGGCGGCCGAACGTGGCGTGCGCGGCCTCCGGTCGGGTCCGCGTCGTCGGGACGGCGTGCCGGAACAGTTCGGCCATCCGGTCGTGCTGCTCGCCGAGTAACTCCACCAGGTCGGCCGGGCGACCGCGACGCCCCCGTCGCGGGCGCCGGTCGTCCATCGGGAGTGGGTCCGCGAAGCCGGCACCGATCATCATCCGCGGCTCGCCACCTTCGTGCCGGCGCAGCAGGTCACCCGCCGTGCGCAACCGGGTGAGCGCCATCTGCAGATGCAGCTCCCACAGGGCGCGCAGGCGGCGGTCGGTCTCGAGGTGCAGAAAGGCGTGGTAGAGATAGCAGGCGGTCGCCTCGTGCAGCACCATGGCGGCCCAGCCACCGGCCTCGGCCGGCGACGTGCGCCGTACACGTGCCGCGAGGGCCACCGCGGGTGGGTCCGGTTCGCTGCGTTCGAGCCAGCCGAGCAGCCGGGAGCGGGCCTCCCGGTCGTCGGCGGTGCGCTGCCGTGGGCTCCGGCCGGTCGGTAGCAGCCCGGCGAGCCGCTCGCCCCGGCGGCCCGCGGCCTCGCCGAGCGCGCCGGCACCGCGGCGAGCGTCGACGTCGTCGACGCCGGCGAGCATTCGTCGATACCGCCGGGCGCCGTCGATCTCCACCGCGGCCGCCGTGGTCACGCGGCATCTGAGGTACGGGTCGGCCGGCCACCCGCCGGTGAGCGGATCGTCCTGTTCGCGCCAGTGCCCGTCGTGCCGGTCGGCCGGGATTCCGTGATGTTGCAGCGGGTCGAACACAACAGCACCTCCATGGTGGCGGCCGGCATTCGGATCGGGTCGCGCTGTGACGGTCGGCTGCGTCCGGGCGGTCCGGGCTCACCCACGGCGGGTGGTTTTGGGCGCGGTCACAACAGGCGTAGGTCACGCGCGACGCGGACAGCCTGGGTACGCCGCGCCGCGCCGAGCTTGCGGTAAATGTTCTTGACGTGGGTCTTCACCGTGTTGACCGAGATGTAGAGCAGCGCGGCGATCTCCACGTGCGAGAGCGTGCCCTGCAGGTACCGCAGCACGGTCATTTCGCGGCTGGTCAGGGGCTCGACCGTCGGCCCGTCGACGGCCGGCCCGGGCGGTCGGGCAAGGCCCGGCCCCGCGGGCGCCTCCGGCGGAGCGGCCAGCGCGGCGACCACCGGCGCGTAACTGGCCATGGTCGGCGCCACCGCTTCGAGCAGCGACCGCAGCCGGTGCCCGGCCGCGGTGAACGCGCGCCGGTGATCCTGCTCGTCGGCCACGGTGAGTGCCACCTCCAGCCCGCGTACCACGGCCGGCCGGTCGCCCACCGCCTCGGCCGCCAGGGCGACCGTCACCCCGGCGGCGCACCGGCAGGTGAGCGAGGTGTCCGGCCCGTCCGCCAGGTAGGGCGCCACGACCCGGCCGGCGGCGGCCGGACGCCCGAGCGCGAGCAGCACCTGCCCCTCGACGACGGCGGCCTCGCCCGGCCAGGGGTCATCCCCGGCCCAGCTCGCCAGCCGCTTGTGCGCCGCGGCGGTGTCGCCGCAGGCCAGCCTCAGCTCGGCGTCCGCGAGCCCGAGCGCCCGCCGGGTCGGCGCCGGCACGTCACCGGCCGCGGACTCGTGCTGGGCCGCCCGCAACGTCTCGTACGCCTGGGCCAGCCGGCCGGTCGCCACCCGTACGCGGGTTTCCAGCACCGCGGCGGCGAGCCGGACCGCTCGATCACCACCGGACCCGGCCTGCGCCGCCTCGACGCACCGCCAGGCCTCGTCGAAGCGGTCCCACTGCAGGTAGGCCTCGGCCAGCGCCAGCCGGCTCCAGCTCAAGTCGACCGATTCGGCGAGCCCGATCCGGCAACCCTGTTCGAGCGATCCGGTGCCGACGCGGACGGCGTCGTAGAGCCGGCCCATCGTCGCGTGCCGGACCGCGATCTGTCCCGCCGCGCTGATCGCGACATGGTCGAGACCGTGCTGCCGGGCCAGGGTCCATGCCTCACCGAGGTGCCGCTGCGCCTCGGTCAACCGGCCGTGCTGCAGTTCGTCCGCGCCGAGGCAGAGCAGAGCGTGCGGCCGCAGCAGAGGTTCGCCGGCCGCGGCGTTGGCTGTGGCACCGACCCCGCCGTGCGAACCTTCGACCCGCGCCGCGGTCAGCCGCACGGCGGTCGCCACCGTATCGTCGCCGGCCAGGCTGACCAGCTGGCGTGCCGCGGTCGTGTCGCCCGCGTCGAGGCGTTCGGCGGCCAGCGCCAGCGCCAGGCGCGGGTGCGGGGGAAGGTCCGGTGGGGTGATGATCGGCCGGACGCCGAGCCGCCGCCGCCCGGCGGTGATGTCGGCCCAGTGCCGGTCGAGAACCTCGACCGCGGTCGCCCACTGGCGGGCCGCGAGCAGGTGCCGCAGCGCCTCCACCGGTGGGCCGTGCATCAGGTACCAACCGGCCGCACGGCGGTGTGCCCGCAGCAGCCGGTCGTCGTCCCGGCTGAGCTCCTGGTAGAGCACCCGGGCGAGCATCGGATGCAGCCGGTACCAGTCGCCCGGCCCCGGACAGCCGCGCAGGAAGATGCCTTGCCGGTGCAGTTCGACGAGCAGTGCCTCGCCGTCGGCCCGGCCGGTGAGCGCGTTGACCAGGCCGGCCGTGAGCCGCTCGGCCACCGACATCGCGGCGAGCAGATCACGCCGCGGTGGATCCAGGGTGGCCAGCACCTCGGCGCGCAGATAGTCACCGACGAACTCGGCTGCCTCGGCGGCCGGGACCGCCGGCGCCGGATCGACCTGACGACGCAGGGCCACGGCGGTCAGTCCGAGACCGGTCGGCCAGCCCTCGGCCAGGGCCCGCAGATCAGCCACGCCGGCCCGGGACATCGCCGGGATGTCACCGAGCAGTTCGGCGGCCTCGTCCACGGAGAATGCCAGATCGTCCTCCGTCAGTTCGAGGAGCTGCCCGTCCATCCTCCATCGGTGCAGATCGAGGGCGGGCGTACCGCGGCAGGCCAGCACCAGCCGGGTCAGGGCGCCGCCGGAGCCGGTCATGTGGGCCAGCACGGCGAGGGCGTCGGGCGGGGCGGCGTCGTTGCAGTCGTCCAGCACGATCGCGATCGGCGAGCGAAGCCGTTCGAGCGTTGCGGCCAGCCCGTCCGGGCCGTCCGGCGGACGGTCGACGGGTTGCGCGTCGACGGGCAGCGCGGAGGAGACCGCAGCCGACACCCGGGCCCAGATCCCCGCCGCGCTGCCGGCGGCCACTGGGACGACCTGACCCCGGCGGTGCCGCGCCCACGACGCCAACAGCGTGGACTTGCCCCAGCCGGCCGCCGCCGAGACCACGGTGAGCGCGGTCCCCGCGGAGTCCAGGCGGGCGAGCAGGCGAGGGCGGGACACCAGACGGTCCACCCTGGGCCGGCCCGGTGCCGGGGAGTCTTCGACGATCGTCATCGGACCGCCTATCCCGGAGTCCACTGCCGACCGGCCGATCACATCAAACACCGTGCGGCCGTGTCGATTGGCAGGTCTGCCGATGCCCGGCCTATTTAGGTAGATCTGCCAATCGACGCCTCCGGAGCCGGCTGATCGGATGGGACGGAGAACGCAGACGCCGTCCCGCCACGTTGGAGGAGACCGCCATGCCCAAGGCAGTCGGTATCGATCTGGGTACCACGAATTCGGTGATCGCCACGGTGGAGGGCGGTCAACCTACGGTGATCCCGAACGCGGAGGGTTCCCGCACCACGCCGTCGGTGGTGGCCTTCACCGAGCAGGGCGAGCGGCTGGTCGGCCTGCTCGCCCGCCGCCAGGCCATCCTGAACCCGAAGGGCACCATCTATTCGGCCAAGCGGTTCATCGGCCGTCGCTACGACGAGGTGGCGAACGAGATCAACACGGTCACGTTCGACGTCGTCCCCGGGCCGGACGGATCGGTGCGGTTCGACGTGCGGGGCAAGCAGTACGCCCCCGAGGAGGTGTCCGCGCTCGTCCTGCGCAAGCTGGTCGACGACGCCTCGAAGTTCCTCGGCGAGAAGGTCACCGAGGCGGTGATCACGGTGCCGGCGTACTTCAACGACGCGCAGCGTCAGGCCACCAAGGACGCCGGCCGGATCGCCGGCCTCGAGGTGCTGCGGATCATCAACGAGCCCACGGCGGCGGCGCTCGCGTACGGGCTGGACAAGCGCGGCCACGAGACCGTGCTGGTCTTCGACCTGGGCGGCGGCACGTTCGACGTCAGCCTGCTCGACGTCGGCGACGGTGTGGTGGAGGTCCGCTCCACGGCCGGCGACACCCACCTGGGCGGCGACGACTTCGACCGCCGAGTGGTGGATCACCTGGCCGACGAGTTCCAGCACGCCGAGGGCATCGATCTGCGCCGCGACCCGCAGGCCCTGCAGCGGCTGTTCGAGGCGGCCGAGCGCGCCAAGGTGGAACTGTCGTCGGTTACCCAGACCACCGTGAACCTGCCGTTCATCACCGCCGACCAGAACGGTCCCAAGCACCTCACCACGGCGCTCACCCGCTCGACCTTCGAGCAGCTCACCCAGGATCTCGTGGAACGCTGTCTGGGTCCGGTGGAGCGGGCCATGTCCGACGCGAAGGTGACCGCCAACGACATCGACGAGGTCATCCTGGTCGGCGGCTCGACCCGGATCCCGGCCGTGCAGGCACTCGTCCGGCGGCTGACCGGCGGCAAGGACCCGAACATGACCGTCAATCCCGACGAAGTGGTCGCGGTCGGTGCCGCGTTGCAGGCGGCGATCATCAAGGGCGAGCTGAAGGACGTCGTGCTGCTCGACGTCACCCCGCTGTCGCTCGGGCTGGAGACCATGGGCGGGGTCAACACCAGGATCATCGAGCGGAACACGACGATCCCGGCGCGGCGCACCGAGACGTTCAGCACGGCGGCCGACAACCAGCCCGCGGTGGACATCGTGATTCTGCAGGGTGAGCGGGAGAAAGCCGCCGACAACCGGGTGCTCGGCCGGTTCCGTCTGGAGAACATCCGCCCGGCGCCGCGCGGCGAACCGCAGATCGAGGTCACCTTCGACGTGGACGCCAACGGCATCGTCAACGTCTCCGCCAAGGACAAGGACACCGGCGCACAGCAGAACATCACCATCAGCGAGAGCTCGAACCTGGACCAGGCGGATATCGATCGAATGGTCAAGGACGCCGAGCAGCACCGGGCCGAGGACGCCCGGACCCGCGAGCTGATCGACGCCCGCAATGCCTTGGACTCCGCCGCTTACCGGGTGGAGCGCCGGCTCGGCGACCTCGGCGACTCGCTGCCGGTGAACGAGAAGGGCCGCGCCGAGATGCTGGTCAACGACGCCCGGCAGGCCCTGCAGGAGGACGCGCCGCTGGACCGGCTGCGCGCACTCACCGGCGAACTGCAGCAGGTTTACCAGAGCTTGGCTGCCGCCGGCGCGGGCTCCGGATCCGGTGCCGATGCCGACGGCAGCGGCGGCGCGGGCTCCGGCGGCGGCAGCCAGGAGGACGACGTGATCGACGCCGAGTTCACCACCGGGTGAGGCGACCATGAGCGATCAACCGGATGAGACATCAGCGGCGCCGGCCGAGGACGACGAGCCGGCCCGGCTACGGGCGGCATTGGCGCAGATGGAGGAGCGGTGGCGGCGGGCCGTGGCCGACTTCGACAACCTGCGCAAGCGCACCGCCGGTGAGGCCGCCCGCCAGCGGAAGGCGGAACGGGCCGAGGTAGCGGCCCGCTGGTTGCCGGTCCTGGACGGTCTCGACCAGGCGCTCGAGCATGCCGCCGCCGACCCGGCCTCGATCGTGTCGGGCGTGCATGCGGTCCGGGCCCAGGCCCTCGACATCCTCGGCGAACTCGGCTTTCCGCGCCGGGCCGACATGAACGCACCGTTCGACCCGAGCCGGCACGAGGCCGTCGCGATCCTCGACGACCCGGAGGCGCCGCCCGGTACGGTGGTCCGAGTCGTGCGTCCCGGCTACGGCAACGACGAACGGTCGCTGCGGCCCGCTTCGGTGGTCGTGGCCAAGGCGCCCTGATGGCGTCCCGCGACTTCTACGCCACGCTCGGCGTGCCTCGTGGTGCGAGTCCGGAGGAGATCCAGCGGGCCTATCGCAAGCTTGCCCGCACCTATCATCCCGACGTCAACAAGGACCCCGGGGCCGAGGAGCGTTTCAAGGACGTCGCCGAGGCGTACGCCGTGCTCGCCGACGCCGAGCAGCGGCGCCGCTACGACGCCTTCGGCGAGGACTTCCGTCGTGTGCCGCCCGACATGGATCCGGAGACCTGGTCGCGGATCAACGCGGCCGGGCGCTCGGGCGAGGGCCGCGGCCGAGGCGAAGGGCGTCGCCGCGGCACCGCGTCCGGCACCCGGTTCCGCACCGCGGGAAGCCCGGACATCGACCTGGAGAGCCTGTTCGGCAACCTGTTCGGCGGCGCGGGTGGTGGCTGGGCCGGGCCGGCCCCCGGCGCCGATCAGGAAGCCGAGCTCGACCTGAGCGTCGAGGAGGCGTACACCGGCGGGCGCCGAACCGTCACGCTCGCCTCGCCCGACGGGCCACGCACGCTCACCGTGACCATCCCGCCCGGGGTGACCGACGGCCAGCGCATCCGGCTGGCCGGCCAGGGTGGCTCCGGCGCCGCCGGAGCCACCGCCGGCGACCTGTACCTGGTGGTCCGCCTGATCCCGCACCCGCGTTACCGGGTCTCCGGCCGGGACATCACTGCCGAACTGCCACTTTCCCCGTGGGAGGCCGCACTGGGCACGTCGGTGGCCATCGACACGCCTGGCGGCGAGGCCAAGGTGCGCGTCCCGCGCGGCACGTCCAGCGGCCGGCGGCTGCGGCTACGGGGCCGGGGGCTGCCCAACCCGCGCGGCCGTCCCGGTGACCTCTACGCCGAAGCCAGCATCAAGGTGCCGGCCCGGCTCTCCGCCGACGAGCGGCGCCTGTTCGAGCAACTCGCGACCACGTCGACCTTCGATCCGAGGAGCCAGTGATGAGCTACGCCCTGATACACCGGCCCGCCGGTCGGCTCGACCTCGCCACCTTCTGCCGGATCACGGGCACGCACCCCGACCTGGTGCGCCGGTTCGTGGCCCTCGGCCTGCTGAACCCGGAGCGGGACGCCGACGATGCCCTGTGGTTCGGCCGTGAGCAGATGCGGGCTCTGGGCCGGATCCGTCGCCTGCGCACCGGTTTCGGCCTCAACTACGCCGCACTCGACCTCGTGATGAACCTGCTCGACCGGATCGCCGAGCTGGAACGGACCAACCGCAGCGAAGGACGGCCATGGACCTGAGCCGATTGACGCAGAAGTCGCAGGAGGCCCTGCACGATGCCCAGTCACGAGCGGTGCGGCTCGGGCACACCGAGGTGGACACCGAACATCTGCTGCTGGCCCTGCTCGAGCAGCCGGAAGGCCTGGTGCCCCGGCTGCTGACCGCCGCCGACACCGATCCGGATGCGCTACGGGCCCAGGTCGAGGCCGAACTGTCCCGCCGGCCCCGGGTCACCGGGCCCGGGGCCGCGCCCGGACAGATCTATGTCACCCAGCGGCTGTCCCGGCTGCTGGACGCCGCCGAGCGCGAAGCGAAACGGCTCAGAGACGAGTACGTCTCCGTCGAGCACCTGGTCATCGCGATGCTCACCGAAGGCCGCGACGGTGCGGCCGGCCGGCTGCTCGCCGGCGCCGGGCTGACCCGGGACTCGTTCCTCGAGGCGCTCACGCGGATCCGCGGGAACCAGCGCGTCACCTCGGCCATGCCGGAGGTCGCCTACGAAGCCCTCGGCAAGTACGGCCGTGACCTGGTGGCCGATGCCGCGGCCGGGCGGCTCGACCCGGTTATCGGCCGCGACACCGAGATCCGCCGGGTGATCCAGATTCTGTCCCGCAAGTCGAAGAACAATCCGGTGCTGATCGGCGACCCGGGCGTCGGCAAGACCGCCATCGTCGAGGGCCTGGCGCAGCGGATCACCAACGGCGACGTACCGGAGGGCCTGCGCGGCAAGTCGGTGTTCTCGCTGGACATGGGCTCACTGGTCGCCGGCGCGAAGTACCGCGGCGAGTTCGAGGAGCGACTCAAGGCGGTGCTCGCCGAGGTGACCGCCGCCGAGGGCCGGATTCTGCTGTTCATCGACGAGCTGCACACCGTGGTGGGCGCGGGCGCGGCCGAGGGCGCCGTGGACGCGGGCAACATGCTCAAACCGATGCTGGCCCGCGGCGAGCTGCACATGATCGGCGCGACCACGCTGGACGAGTACCGCAAGCACATCGAGAAGGACGCCGCCCTGGAGCGCCGCTTTCAGCAGGTGCTCGTCAACGAACCGTCCGAGGAGGACACCGTCTCGATCCTGCGCGGCCTGCGCGAGCGGCTCGAGGTCTTCCACGGCGTCAAGATCCAGGACGGGGCGCTGGTCGCCGCCGTCGTGCTCAGCCACCGGTACATCGCCGACCGGTTCCTGCCCGACAAGGCCATCGACCTGGTCGACGAGGCGTGCGCGATGCTGCGCACCGAGATCGACTCGATGCCGGCCGAACTGGACGAGCTGGTCCGCCGGCAGACCCGGCTGGAGATCGAGGAGGCCGCGCTGGGCGCGGAGGAGGACCCCGCGTCGAAGGCGCGTCTCGACCAGCTGCGCAAGGAGCTGGCCGACCTGCGGGCCGAGGTGGACGCGCTGCGGGCACAGTGGGACGCCGAGCGGCAGGCCCTGCGCCGGGCGCAGGACCTGCGGCGCGAGATCGAACAGGTACGCCTGGAGGCCGAGCAGGCCGAGCGGGACTACGACCTGAACCGGGCCGCCGAGCTGCGCCACGGCCGGCTGCCCGACCTGGAGCGCCGGCTGTCGGCCGAGGAGGAGCGGCTGGCCGCCAAGCAGGGCGGCCGGCGCCTGCTGCGCGAGGTGGTCACCGACGCCGAGATCGCCGCGATCGTGTCCCGGTGGACCGGCATCCCGGTCAGCCGGCTCACCGAGGGCGAACGGGAGAAGCTTCTGCACCTCGACGAGATCCTGCACGAGCGGGTGATCGGCCACGACGAGGCGGTCCAGCTGGTCACCGACGCCATCATCCGGGCCCGCTCCGGGATCAAGAACCCGCGCCGGCCGATCGGGTCGTTCATCTTTCTGGGCCCGACCGGGGTCGGCAAGACCGAACTGGCCCGGGCGCTCGCCGCGGCGCTGTTCGACGCCGAGGACAACATGGTCCGCATCGACATGAGCGAGTACCAGGAGCGGCACACGGTGAGCCGCCTGGTCGGCGCCCCGCCCGGCTACGTCGGATACGAGGAGGGCGGTCAGCTCACCGAGGCGGTCCGGCGCCGGCCGTACGCGGTGGTGCTCTTCGACGAGATCGAGAAGGCCCACACCGACGTGTTCAACACGCTGTTGCAGGTGCTCGACGACGGCCGGCTCACCGACGCCCAGGGCCGCACGGTCGACTTCCGCAACACCGTGCTGATCATGACCTCGAACATCGGCTCGGCGTACCTGCTGGAGGGGATCACCGAGTCCGGCGAGATCAAGCCCGAGGGCCGCGAGCTGGTGATGGCCGAACTGCGCCGGCAGTTCCGTCCCGAGTTCCTCAACCGGGTGGACGACATCGTGCTGTTCAAGCCGCTCACCCAGCCGGAGATCGAACGGATCGTCGATCTGATGTTCGGCGAGCTGCGTGAGCGGCTGACCGAACGGCGGATGACCCTCGAGCTCACCGAGGACGCCCGCCGGCACATCGCCCGGCAGGGCTTCGACCCGGTGTACGGCGCCCGGCCGCTGCGCCGCTTCATCGCTCGCGAGGTGGAGACCCGGATCGCCCGGGCGCTGCTCGCCGGCGACGTGAGCGACGGCTCCGTGGTGCGGGTCGAGCTGTCCGACGGGGAGCTCGCCGTGCGGTTCCGCGACCCGGTGGCGGCCTGACATGGCCACCGGCATCGTGACGTGTCTCGAGTGCGGACGGCGCAACCGCGTGCCGCCGTCCGCGGACGGCGTGCCGCGCTGCGGCAACTGCGGGCATCCGCTGCCGTGGATCACCGAGGCCGGCGACGACGACTTCGCTGACCGGGTGGAGCAGGCCGGCATCCCGGTCCTGGTCGATATGTGGGCCGACTGGTGCGTGCCGTGCCGGCAGGTGAGCCCGGCGCTCGAGCAGCTGGCCCGGGACCGGGCCGGCACACTGAAGCTGGTCAAGGTGGACGTGGACCGGTCACCGAAGACCGCCGAGCGGTTCTCCGTGCGGGCCGTTCCCACCCTCATGCTGGTACGCCAGGGCCGAGTGCTGAGCCGGCGGGCCGGCGCCGCCCCCGTGGCGGCACTGCGCGGATGGGTGGACGAGGAGCTGGGGTCCAGGCCGTGACCGCCGAGAAGCTGCGGGAGACGCCTGACGCCGGTGGCGCGTACCCCCGGTTGACCGACGAACAGATCGCCACCCTGGGCCGGTGTGGTGAACGGCGCCGCACCACAGCCGGCGAGGTGCTCTACCGCGAGGGGCAACGCGAACGGCCGCTGCACGTGGTGCTCGCCGGGCTGGTAACGACGGTCGAAGGACTGGGAACGGCCCGGGAGCGGACGGTACGCGTGCACGGCGAGCGTCGCTTCCTCGACGAGCTCGGCCTGCTCACCGGTCAGCCGTCCTTCGTTTCCGCGGTGGTCGCCGAACCGGGCGAGGTGCTCGTGGTGCCGGTGCCCGAGCTCCTCGACGCGGTCCGCGACGACCAGCAGCTCGGCGACCTGCTGCTGCGGTGCTTCCTGCGCCGGCGCGAACTGCTCCTCGATGCCGTCGAGGGCATCCGGATCATCGGATCCCGGTACAGCCCGGACGCCCGCCGGCTGCGCGAGCTGGCGGCCCGCAACCGGGTGCCGCACACCTGGGTGGACTGCGAGGACCACCCCGACGTCGAGGGGATGCTGCGCCGGCTGGGTGTACGGCCCGAGGAGACACCGGTGGTCATCTGGCGTGACCAGGTGCTGCGGAACCCGTCCAACCAGGACCTGGCCCGCCTCGCCGGACTGCGCCCGGGAGATCGGACGCGCACCTGCGACCTGGTCGTCGTCGGCGCCGGACCGGCCGGCCTGGCGAGCGCGGTCTACGGCGCCTCCGAGGGACTCCAGACCGTGGTGGTCGAGGCGACCGCCACCGGCGGGCAGGCCGGCACGTCCTCCCGGATCGAGAACTACCTCGGCTTTCCGGCCGGCATCTCGGGCGGGGAACTGGCCGACCGGGCGGTGGTGCAGGCCGAGCGGTTCGGTGCGGACTTCGTCCTGCCCGGCGAGGCGGTACGCCTGCGGCGCCACGGCCCGGACCACGTGGTAGAGCTCGACGACGGTACCGAGCTGCGCGGCCGGACCGTCGTGATCGCTACCGGCGCCCGCTACCGCAAGCTGGACCTGCCGCGGCTCACCGAGTTCGAGGGCACCAGCCTGTTCTACGCGGCCACCACGATGGAGACCGGATTCTGTACCCGGCGCCCGATCACCATCGTCGGCGGCGGCAACTCGGCCGGGCAGGCCACCGTATTCCTGTCCCGCTACGCCTCCGCTGTGCATCTGGTGATCAACCACGGCGATCTGCGCCGTGACATGTCGCGCTACCTCGTCGACCAGATCGAGCAACTGCCCAACGTGCGGGTGCTGCCCTACACCGAGATACGCGAGTTGGCCGGCCACGGCGGCCGGCTGGAGCAGGTCGTCGTGCAGAACGTACGCACGGGGGAGCGCAGCGAACTCGGTTGCGCGGCGCTGTTCGTGTTCATCGGGGCGACACCGTGCACGCGATGGTTGGCGGGCACCGTCGACCTCGACGAAGGAGGCTACGTGCGGACCGGTGCCCGGCCGGACGCCGGTGAATGGCGCGAACTGCTCGAGACCAGCCTCGACGGCGTCCTGGCGGTCGGCGACGTGCGCAGCGGCTCGATCAAGCGGGTCGCGTCCGCCGTCGGCGAGGGAGCGATGGCCGTCCGGCTGATCCACCAGTACCTGGCCCGGCGCGGGCGGCTGGTGGGTTCGCATCACTAGCAGACAGGAGCTGAGAAATGCCGTATCAGTCCGATCGAGATTGGTGGGTCCCGGCGCTGCACGGCGTCGCCGCGGTCCTCTTCGGTGTGCTGGCGCTCGCGTGGCCCCAGCTCACAGTACTCGCGCTGACCGTCCTGTTCGGCGCCTACGTCCTGGTCGACGGCGTCGTCGCGCTCTGCGGCGCGTTCGTCGCCCGGGGCCGCGCGGCCGGCGACCGGGTGTGGGTCGCATTGCGTGGCCTGGCCGGCATCGCGGCCGGCCTGGTGACGCTGCTGTGGCCGGCCATCACGACACTTGCGCTGCTGTACCTGATCGCGGCCTGGGCGGCCGTGGTCGGCGTAGTCGAGATCGTCGCCGCGATCCGGCGGCGCCGGCAACTGCGGCACGAGTGGCTGCTCGGGCTCAGCGGCCTGCTCGCGGTCGTGTTCGCCGTGCTGCTCGTGGTCTGGCCGGCGGCCGGGGCACTCGCTCTGGTGACTCTCATCGGGGCCTACGCGATCGTGTTCGGCGTGCTCGCCCTCGCGTTGGCCTTCCAGTTTCGCCGGCAGCACCGCGAGGTGGGGCGCATGAACGGGCGGGCGCGCCACACTTCGGCTACCGCCTGACCGCCGGTCACTGACGGGGGGGCCCCCCCAAGGGGGGCCCCCCCCGGCCCCGGGGGGGGTCGCCCGGGTCGTGTTTTTGGTTTTTAATGTGGTTAAGCCCCGGTGCCACCAACCC